>NZ_JBEEAB010000020.1:0-125062 GCF_040120725.1 Actinopolymorpha sp. B9G3
CTGCCGCGGCTGCTCCGGCAGCAACGGCTCCAGCCGCTGCCACTCCTCATCAGTCAAGTCATGACGATCAAACACACCAATGATCTATCGAACTTCGACCACCAAGATCTACGGGACACGCCCTAGTGTGGGCGCGCCGACGACACCGGGTGAGACGACACAGGGTGAGACGGCATTGCGGGAGCCTGCGGACGCCGTTCTGCTGCGTACGCGGGAAATCGAAGTGGGGGGAGACAAATCATGGGATGGATCCGTCGGCTCACCGGCTACTGCTGGCGGTCGCGCCGCGCGGTGTTGCTGGGCCTGGTCGGCTCGCTCGGCGTGACCGCGATCGCCGTGCTGACGCCCTTGGTCGTGCGGCAGGTGGTCGACGAGGTCATCCTGGCCGAACGACAGCCGCTCGCTCCATGGTTGGGCCTGCTCATCCTCGCCGGCGTGGGACGTGGAGTGTTCGCCTTTCTCCGCCGGTGGTACGTCGGCAACGTCCAGTACGGCCTCGAGTACGACCTGCGGATGGATCTGTTCAGGTCCCTGCAGCATCTCGACGGCGCCCAGCAGGACCGGCTACGCACCGGACAGGTCGTGAGCCGGTCGGCGTCGGACGTCACACTGGTCGAACGGCTCATGTCGATGGTTCCGCTGCTCCTGGCGAGCGCGGTGCAGTTCGTCGCAGCGCTGGTCATCATGGCCGTGCTGTCGCCGATCCTGACGAGCGTGGCGTTGCTGATCACACCGATCGTGATCTTCGTGACCAGACGCGGCAACAGTGTCTTCTTCCCCGCGACCTGGGACCAGGCGCAGCGCCGGGGTGAGGTGGCCGGGGTCGTCGAAGCGGCCGTGTCGGGCGTCCGCGTCGTCAAGGGTTTCGGTCAGGAACATCGCGAACAGCGCAAGCTCGAACGCGCCGCGACCGATGTGTACGCCGCCGGCATCCGGGTCAACCGGCTGGTCGCGCTGTACATGCCGTTCTTCCGTGGGATGCCGGCGTTGGGCCAGGTCGGCATCCTGGCGGTGGGTGGCTACCTCGCCCTGCGCGGTGACATCTCGCTCGGGACCTTCATGGCGTTCGCCGCCTACCTGGGCTCGATGATCGGTCCGTTGATGATGTTGACCGGCCAGATCACCCAGGCGCAGACCACCAAGGCGGCGGCGATCCGGATCTTCGAGATCATCGACGCCCGGCCGACGATCACGGACGCGCCGAATGCCGGCGACGCGCCTGCGGGCGCGGTCCCGATCGAGTTCGACCGCGTGACCTTCGGCTACGACCCGGACAACCCGGTGCTGCGCGACGTGTCACTGCGGGTCGACCCCGGCGAGACGCTCGCGCTGGTGGGCGGAGCGGGCTCGGGCAAGTCCACGGCCGCCATGCTCCTGGCGAGGTTCTACGACCCGTGGAGCGGCTCCGTCCGGCTCGGTGGTCAGGACATCCGCCGGCTGTCGATGAGCTCGCTGCGCGGGCGTATGGGCATGGTCTTCGAGGACAGCTTCCTGTTCTCCGACACGATCCGCGCCAACATCGCGTTCGGTCGTCCGGACGCCACCGACGACGACGTGAGAGCGGCGGCCCGGGCCGCGGAGGCGGACCGGTTCGTCCGCGCCCTGGACGACGGCTACGACACGGTGGTCGGCGAGCGCGGCCTCACCCTGTCCGGCGGGCAGCGACAACGGATCGCACTGGCGCGGGCGATCCTGGCCGACCCGCACGTCCTTGTGCTCGACGACGCCACCTCGGCGGTCGACGCGGGAGTCGAGGCCGAGATCCATGCCACGTTGCGACAGGTGATGCAGGGACGGACGACGATCCTCATCGCCCACCGGCGCAGCACCCTGCAGTTGGCCGACCGGATCGCGGTGTTCCACCATGGCGAGGTCCTCGACGTCGGGACCCACGAGGAACTGGTCGGACGCTGCGCGCGCTACCGCCTGCTGCTCACCGGCCATGACGACGAAACCGATGGTGTCGTACTGGACGCCGCACTGGATGGTGTCGGCCGAGCCGACGATCAGCTGCGGCCGGACGCCGAGCAGACGACGCCGGCGCACACACCGGAGCTGTGGTCCAACCCGCCGGCGGAGGACCTGGTGGGAGTCGGAGCGCTGGGCCAGGCGACGCTGCCGCCCGACCAGCAGGCGAAGGTCGCGGCCCTCCCGGCGGTCGAGGCGACGCCCGACGTCGACGTCGACGAGGCCCGACAAGCCGAGCCGACGTTCAGCCTGCGGCACCTCTGGCGCCCCTTCCGTACGGGCATCCTGGTCAGCACGGCGCTGGTGACGGTCGAGGCCGCGCTCGGCCTCGCCGTGCCGTGGCTGACCCGCGCGGGCGTCGACCAGGGTGTCACCCAGGGCGCCGCCGACGTGTTGTTCGGCATGTCAGGGCTCGCGCTCGTGACCGTGGCCGCCGGGTGGCTCGTCACCATGGCGAACGTCGGGACCGTCGGGCGAAACGGCGAGCGCGTCCTCTACTGGTTGCAGGTGAAGATGTTCGCGCACCTGCAACGCCTCGGACTCGACTTCTACGAGCGGGAGCGGGGCGGTCAGGTGATGACGCGCCTCACGAGCGATGTCGACGCGGTGCGGGCGTTCATCCAGGGCAGCCTCGGCATGGTCGTCGTCGCGGCGCTGACCTTCGTCGGCGTCCTGGGCGTGATGGTCCAGATCAGTCCGCCCCTGACCCTGGCGACCGTGGCGCTCCTGCCCGCCTTCGCCGTCGCCGTCGCCGTCTACCGGAAGGTGTCGACCAAGGCCTACGACGAGGCGCGTGACCAGCTGAGCTCCGTCAACGCCAACTTCCAGGAGAACATCGCGGGGATCCGCGTCGCGCAGGCGTACGGCCGTGAGGGTCGGAACATCGAGATCTTCGACGACCTGGCGACGGGGTTGCTGGCGCGGCGTCGCCGCTCCCAGATCCACCTGGCGTGGTTCTTCTCCGTCACCGAACTCGCCTACGAGGTCGCGGCCGCGATCGTGCTCGGCGTCGGTGCCGGGTTGGTCGCGGCAGGAGAGCTGACTGTCGGCGGGATCATCGCCTTTCTGCTGTACGTCACGATGCTGTTCTCACCGATCCAGCAGTTCTCGCAGGTCGTCGACGGCTACCAGCGGGCCAAGGTCGGGCTGCGCCGGATCGGAGAGTTGCTGCGTACGCCGACGTCGACCCCGCTGCCCACCGAGCCGGTAGCGCTCGGCCGGATCGCCGGTCAGATCGAGTTCGACCAGGTCCGGTTCAGCTATGCGATCCGCGACGCGGACCCTGCCGATGGTGACCCTGCCGACGGGGACCCTGCCGATGGTGACCCTGCCGACGGGGGCTCTGGCGACGGGGACCCGGCTGATGCGAGGAGCCGCCTGGTCGAGGCACTTCGCCATGTCGACCTGCGCGTCGAACCAGGCGAAACCGTCGCGATCGTGGGCGAGACCGGCGCCGGAAAGTCGACGATGGTCAAGCTGGTCGCGCGGTTCTACGACCCGACGGCAGGCGCAGTACGCATCGACGGGCAGGACCTGCGCGACCTCGACCTGCAGGCGTACCGGCAGCGGCTCGGGGTCGTCCCGCAGGAGGCGTACCTCTTCGACGGCTCGGTTCGGGACGTCATCGCCTACGGAAGGCCGGACGCCGCACCGGCGGAGGTCGAGCGCGCCGCCCGCGCCGTCGGAGCCCACGAGATGATCGCGACGTTGAAGCACGGCTACCTGCACCCGGTGGGCGAACGCGGGCACAGCCTGTCGGCCGGACAGCGGCAGCTCCTCGCCCTCGCGCGGGCCGAGCTGACCGATCCGGCGATCCTGTTGCTGGACGAGGCGACGGCCTCCCTCGACATCGCCACCGAGGCGGCGGTGTCGGCGGCGACCCAGCGGCTCGCCTCCCGGCGTACGACGCTCGTCATCGCGCACCGGCTCACGACTGCCCAGGCGGCGGACCGGATCGTGGTGGTCGACGACGGCGTGATCGTGGAGTCCGGTACGCACGACGAACTGGTCGCCGCCGACGGCCGTTACGCCGACCTCTGGCACACCTTCTCCGGCGACGCCGACGACAGGGTCGTACGGACTGCACCCGTCTGACGGCGGACGGGCCACCCGCTGATGCTGATCTGAATCCACAATGAGGCCGGCCGTCGGTAGAAGTACGCGAATGGTCCACCCCCCTCACCAGCCCCACGGGCCGGGACAGCAGCAACCCGGTGGCCAGCAACCCGGTGGCCACCGGCACCCGGGCTTCCAGACCGGCCAGGACGGCCACGGTCATGCGGGCGGCCCCTCGCAGCGGAAGCGCACTGGTGCGGTCGTCGCGGTTGTGGCCAGCGTGGTGGGGCTGCTCGCTGGGCTCGGCGTCGCCGGGTTCGTCGAACCCGGCTTCTTCCTCAGCGACGGAAAGGCCCCCGTCGTCGGCGGCGCGGCTGACCCGACCACGACGCCGAAGGAGAACGTGCAGCACTCCGCCAGCGGCTCCGACGGTCCGAGCGCGGGCAGTGACCTGCCGACGCCCCACGACGGCGCCGAGGGGCAGGCACTCATCCGGACGTTCCTCGACAAGACGAATGCCGGGGACGCCGCCGGAGCGATGCGTCTGCTCTGCGCGGACAGTGACAGCCAGGTCGAGCTCGCCAGCGCCATCCAGGGCAAGGCGAACCTCGAGATCAACACCGCTGGACAGGTGCTGAGCAAATCCGACTTCGCCGCTGCCGACCTGAAGGGCACGGTCAACGGCGAGCCAGTCTCCGTGGGACGGATCAGCGCGTTCTACCAGGACGGCGGGTGGTGCGTCTTCACCTTCTACACGGCCTGAACCTTCACGACCTGAGCCGTCAAGGTCAGGCCGGGTGTTGCGTACGGAGAAATCAGTGGGGCAAGGCGTCGAGCAGTGCGCGGACCTGCGCGGCGTCGGGATGGTCGATCTGGTCGAGGATCGTCAACGACTGCCGCCACGCGGCCCCAGCGGCGCTCGGCTCCCCGGCGGCAAGGTGGGCGTCACCGAGCCGGCGGAGCGTGTCAGCTTCGGAGTAGCGCACCTCGAGCTCTCGAGTCAGTCGAAGGGAGGTCTGATAGCAGGTGATGGCGTCGGTGTGGTTGCCGCTCCGGTGGTGCGCGAGGCCGATGCTGTCCCACGTGTTCGCCTCGCCGCTCCGGTTGCCCAGCTCCTGGTGCAGGGTGAGCGCCTGCCGGCAGTGCACCAGGGCCTCGTGCGTGTTGCCGAGTTCCAGGTGGTCCCAGCCGACCGCGTTGAGCGCCCTGGCTTCGAGGACCCGGTCGCCCGCGGCCCGCGCGAACGCGAGGGACTGTTCGGAGTGGTGGAGCGCCTCGGTTCCGGCGTCCTGTTGCTCGAAGAGAAGGGAGAGATGCCAGTGGACGTCAGCCTTGCCGGCGGGGTCGTCCAATCGGTCGAAAAGGTCGAGAGCGCTCACGAGATGGGCACGTGACTCCTCCGTGTGGCCGAGGAGCGCTTTGACCGAGCCAAGATTGCGGTGGGCCATGGTCTGCGCGGGAGAGTCGCCGACCCGCACTGCGGCCTCGAGGGCAGCCTGCTGGGTGATCCTCCAGTCGTGCCAGTACCCCCGGCGGTAGCAGAACTCGGCAACCGTCCAGGCGATCTGCCAGGCGTGGACGTCGAAACCGTGGTCGCCGGCGACGCCCACGGAGGCGAGCAGGACCTCACGTTCGGCGGTGAACCACTCCATCGCCTGCTCGTGACCGTCGAGAGTGTCGACCGTGACGCCGGACAGGGGTGGTGTGGGGGTGAGGGGTTTGCGGTGCGGATTGAGCAGCGTGGCCGCGGCGTGACCGGTGTGGACGTGGTGATCGAGCAGCCGGTGCATGGCGGCGCGTCGTTCCGTGGTGGAGTCGTGGGTGTCGGCGAGCTCCGCGGCGTACGCGCGGAGCAGGTCGTGGAACCTGTACCGGCGGCCGCGGTGTTCGGTGAGCAGGTGCGCACGACAAAGCTCGGCCAGCAGCGGTTGGACGAGATGTCTCGACAGTGCGGAGAGGCTCGCCGCCGCCGATGTCGAGATGTCCGGGCCCGCATGCAGGGCGAGCAGCCGGAACAGCCGTGCCGCCGGCGGGCTGAGCGTGCGGTAGGACCAGGAGAACACCGCCCGCGCGTCCGTGGTCGGGTCGCCGATGGTGAGTGTGTCCAGGCTCGACCGGGACTCGCGGATGTCAGATGCCAGGGCGCGAAGGGGTGAGTCGCGCTGAGTGGCGGCCCGTGCGGCGACCACCGCCAGGGCGAGCGGCAGGCGTACGCACCGGGTGATGATCTCGTCCGTCGGCTCCGGCTCGGCGTCGATCCGATCGGTCCCGAGCCGAAAGGCCAGCAGGTCCCGCGCCTCGTCCGTGGTCAGGAGGTCGAGGGTCAGCTGGTGGGCGGCGACGCCGGCGACGAGGCCGGTGAGCTGGTCGCGACTCGTGATCAGGGTGAGGCAACCGGGCGTGCCCGGCAACAGGGCGCGGACCTGGTCCGCGTCGCGTGCGTTGTCGAGTAGCACGAGCATGCGTTTGTCGGCCAGCAGCGAGCGATACAGCGCGGCCTGGGCGTCCAGCTCGGAGGGAACCCGGTGGGGCGGTATGTCGAGACCTTCCAGGAACCCGCGGATCGCATCCGCCGGCGTCATGGCCTGGCCGGACGCATGGTAGCCGCGCAGGTTGACGTAGAGCTGGCCGTCGGGGAACCGCGCGGCCACGCGGTGTGCCCAGTGCAACGCCAGCGAGGTCTTGCCGACGCCGGCGGTGCCGGCGATCACGGCGACCGCCGCGTTCGCGGCCTCGCCGTTCAGGTCGGTGAGCAGGTTGTCCAATGCCTTCAGCTCGAAGGCACGGCCGACGAACCCGTCCACGCGGGCGGGCAGTTGCCGTGGTGCGACGTGCGGCGCGGCCGGGGCGTCGCCGGGCGCGATCGGGGCGACCGGCCCGACCGGCGTCCCTGCCAGCAGGTCGGCGTGGATCTGCCGGAGCTCCGGTCCCGGTTCGGTACCCAGTTCGTCGGCGAGGCGTACGCGGATCCTTTCGTACTGCTCGAGTGCCTCGGCCTGTCGACCGCAGCGGTCGAGGGTGGTGAGCAACCGGACCCACAACGGTTCCCGCAACGGGTGGCGCGCCGTCAGCTCACTCAGCTCTCCGATCAGGTCACGGTGTCGGCCAACGGCGAGATCCACGTCGATCCGCCGCTCGATCGCGACCAGGCACTGCTCGACGAGTCGCGGTGCCTGGGTGTGCACCAGCCAGTCCGAACGCACGCCGTCGAACGGGCTGCCACGCCACAGGGCCAGCGCCTCCTCCAGCAGGGTTCTCTCGGTGGACGTGTCAGGCGCTCGCCCCGCGGCGTCCAGCAGCCGCATGAGCCGGAGCGTGTCCACGCTGTCCGGATCGGTGCGCAGGACATAGCCGTTCGCGGTGCGGCCGATGTGGTCTTTGCCGAGCACGGCGCGGAGTCTCGTGACGTATGTCTGCGCAGCCCGCCGGGCGTTGTCCGGCTGGTCGTCGTCCCACAGCGCGGTCGCGAGTCGCTCGGTGGAGACCGGCTGGCCCGCCGACATGGCCAGGACCGCCAGGACGGTCCGGAGGCGGCCGGTGGTGAGCGTGACCTGCTGGCCGTCGAGCAGCACCTCGAAGGGTCCCAGCAGCCTGACCGTCAGCACGCCGTCAGCCCGATCGTCACTGCGCACGGCACGGCCCCCTTCGCGACGACCGGCTCGTCGGCGCCCGCAAGGCCCGGATCGTCGCAGCCCACCCGTGGCGCCGCCGACTCATTGTGCCAGGTCAGCTGGGCAACCACGGTCGGCCGTCGCCCCCGTCGTCGGCACAGCACATGAAGCTGAAATGAAGCAGGCGCTTGCCACACTGTCGCAGGCAGGACAGCCCGCACCCTGCCGCCTTGGCATGTGGTGGATTTCGTACTGGCAGGGGTTATGTCTCATCAGCTGTCGCCCGACGGTAAGTGGGTCTGGGATGGTCACCAGTGGCGGCCGAGGCCGAAATGGTGGCGACGTCCCGGCTGGGTGGTGTTGGTCGCGGGCCTCGTCGCCTGCCTCGTCGTCGCCACCTTTGCCGTGCCTGTGGCCAGCTACCTGATCCGGGTGAACGGGTCCGGCGCTCCTGCCGCGGAGCCCGCTGCCACCCAGACCGGATCACCGGAGCGGTCGCGACAACCTCGCCAGCAGGTGCCTGAGACGATCCGGCCGGGCGAAGAAGTGACGAAGGAGCGGTTGGCACAGGTGTCGCCATCCGAGTTCTACTGGGAACTGCTGGAACGCCAGATGACTCGGCCCATCAGCCTGATCACGAGCACCTACTTCGCCAAACCTCAGGACTTCGAGCAACACAAGTCGTACTACGTCAATCAGCTGGGCATCGATCGCCGTACCGGCGAGTTCACCGCTGCCAAGACTTCCTACCAGGAAGGCCGTACGTCGACGATGAACCGGTGCGTCGACGGCAAGTACTACTACTGGAGCAGCTACGACGAGGAGTGGTCCCACCTCCAGTCCAGTGACCAGGACTGTGCGGAGATCCCTACGCTGATGCACTCGGCATCGACCGACGGCGTGGTGACCAGTGGGCTTTCCGGGAAACAGGCAGACAAGGTTGTCGCCGCTCTGCGCGACGAGTTCGACGGCTTCGCCCATCCTGGGAAACCGGTGTTGATCACCATCGACGGAAAGACCTACGTTCGACAGGTGGTCGACTACACGCCACTGAAGCTCGAGGACGGCAGGTACTGGGGAACGATGATCTTCACGCTTGCCTTCGAGGAAACGGGCCTGGATCCGGAGACCTGGCCTTGGTACACAGGGCTTGGCCCTGGTGAGGGTCTGCACGTCGTCTACTACATCGACCCGCACACCCTCCTACCCGTGGCGTCGGTCATGCGGTCGACACCGGTCCTTGATGACCAGGGCAAGGAAAAGGTTCGGTACGACCAGACAATGGCGTTCAACTACCAATTTCCGGCGAAGCTTCCTGAGCAGACACTCAAGGGCGCGAAGCCGCTCACGCTGACGTTGCCCGAAGGGTGGCACATCACGAAGTGAGGCGAGCATGAATGGGCGACCGACCTTCAGGTGGAGAAGTTGAGCCCTCGGACCGTGACGCTGACGCTGTTCGGAAACTCCTCGTGCGCCCCTGCACCGGGTTCGAAGTCCACGTGCATTCGCTGGAAGTCGGCGCGGTGCACTTTGGCGTCGCTGATGCTCTGCAGAAACCACTGACGCGCCTGGTCGGTCATGCCGCCCATGGAGTGGTCGGTGCTCTGGAGCAGGAACGCGACGAGATCCTCGTACTGCTTGTCCGAAAGGCCGGCGCCGAAGCCGACGCTGGCGCTGATCTCGGTGGCTTGGCGGCCCTTGCAGATCAGTTCGTACTTCTCGCCCCGCCCGAGGCACGGGTCGATGGCGAAGATGGTGTAGACGGCGTCCGGAACCCGTCGCTGACACTTCAGCGCCTGGAGTTTTCGGTCGAGAGTGCAGCGGAAGCCCTGACCCGTGTAGTGCTCCCGGGTTTCGACGATCCCGGCCTCGGTGTCGCCGGAGGGAATCACGCGAGGTTTCGCGCCGTGTGCGACCAGCTCGAGCTGATAGGCATCCCGAGGCTCGGAAACGAACAGCGCCGAGGTTCCCCACGAAAGCCGCGACGAGCTGTGCGTGCCGGGGGTGTCTGGTGCCCTGTCCTTGTCGCGACCATCCACGATCGCGCGCGCCTCGCCGGCCTTCAGGATCGTGCCGTCGAGTGCCTCGACCGTCGTACGGAAGAGTTTCAACGACGCTGCCGGATTGTCGAAGTAGTCGATGCTGAGATCGACCACGGCGACCGAGCCGTCGGGGGCGGTCTGGATCCGGGCTGTCTGCTCGTCGAGGCTGCTCGAGCCCGGTTCGAGATAGCAGCTGTGCACGACAACTGGTTCCGTCAGCGACTCGTAGCACGCATAGCCCGCGCTGGTCAGTGCCGCGGTCACGCTCCTGAGTTCGCGCAGGGTCGGTGTGGGCTTGGTGGTGGGTGAGTGGGCGGGCTCGGAAGCGGTGGCTTTCCGATCTGGCCGGTCGGCGCTTCCGCCGGTGATGCTCTCCTCGCCCGAGCGGAGGATGCGGTCCAGAGCTGCCGACGCCCCGCCGAGGGCGAGAGAGCCCACGACGATCGCGGCGAGGACGATCAACGCGTGCTTCCTCGGGTTTACTCCGTCCGTACGCATGACGGCTGCCTCCGCTGGAGTGTCACTGGTGTCGTTTCGCCCCCCGGACGCGGCGCAGTCCCGGTCCGGAAGCGTGCGGTGTCTCGGTGTCTCCCGGGGTGCCAGCACCTGGAGGCGGGCGTCGGCACGACCGTACGGACCTGCTGCGTCAAACCTGCTTCAGCTCAGCGTCGGTGGGCCGGGGAGGTCGGGCGTGAGATGCGGCCCGCATCCGTCGGCAGGGACGGCGGACCTTGACACCAACCATCCGCGGGCGAGCTGAAACGCCATGGTGTCTCACAGTGGTTGTTCCTGGTCGGGTTCAGCCTGAAGGACGCCTACTTCGGGTGGGGGTTCTTGCTGCCCGGCGTGCCAAACGGGGTGACACCGGAGTCGTGCCGACGTGGTTTGACGCGGCACGTGCTCGGCGTCTTGGATGGTGCGGGACCATGAGGGGGAGGGATCGGTGTCGATCAAGCATCTTCGTCCGTCCGGAGCCGCCGACGAACGTAGCCAGCTGACCGGATGGCTCGACCTGCAACGTGCCGGCGTACGGATGAAGTGCGAGGGCCTGTCCGAAGCGGACGCACATCGTGCCGTCCTTCCGTCGTCGCCGCTCATGACGATGGCCGGCATCGTGGCGCATCTGCGCTGGGTGGAGTACTCCTGGTTCCACCTCGATCTGCTCGGCGAACCCGACACGGGCCAGACGCCTTGGCGCGACGACGGCGACCCTGACGCCGAGATGCGGGTCGACGGCCGGAAGCTTGCGGACCTGCTCGACGAGTACGACGAGGAGTGCGCGCGCTCACGGGCGATCACCGCGAGCCACACCCTCGACGATCTCGAGAAAGGGCAGCACGGCGGCGACAATCCCGCCTCCCTGCGGTGGATCCTGCACCACATGATCGAGGAGACCGCGCGTCACCTCGGCCACATGGACGCGATCCGCGAGATCCTCGACGGCCGGACCGGCTACCTGGGCTGAGCCGGCGCAGGGAGTTCGGCGATCGCCTGGGGTGTCGGTGGGCGGTTCTAGGCTGTCGTCCGCATCCCCTCTCCGGCCAGGGCAGGTTGCCTCGTGCGTACGTCGACTCCCCTCTCGGCTGCGGCCGCGCGGCGGATCGCCCTGGCCGCACAGGGGTTTCTCGATCCGCGACCGGCCGGCAGAGTCGACGCCCGGCACATCAAGCGGGTGATGAACCGGGTCGGCTACCTCCAGCTCGATGCGTTGAACGTGCTGTGCCGGATGCACTACGCGACTCTGTTCGGTCGCCTCGGGCCCTACCCACGAAGGCTCCTGGATCGCCTCGCCTGGGGTGATGGACGACAGCGCGCGTTGTTCGAGTACTGGGGAAACGCCGCGACCCTGCTACCGGTGTCGATGCACCCACTCTTTCGTTGGCGGATGAAGCGTGCGGCGGAGCAGGAGTGGTCGGGCAGCGCCCGGATCGCTCAGCTGCCGGCGGGCTACGTCCGCGAGGTCCTCGCCGTTGTCGCGGAGCGTGGACCGATCAGTGCCGGTGAGATCGGTACGGAGGGGCGTCGCCCCGGCGGCGGTGGGATGTTCAACTGGAGCCACGCGAAGGTCGCGCTGGAGTGGCTCTTCATCACCGGCCAGGTGAGCATCGCCGCCCGCCCCCACTTCACCCGGATGTACGACCTCACCGAGCGCGTGCTGCCACCAGAGGTGTTGGCGATGCCGACGCCCACCGAGGAAGACGCCCAACGCGAGCTCATCCGGTTGGCGGCCCGGGCACTCGGCGTCGCCACTGCGGCCGACCTGCGTAACCACTGGTTCCTGCCGGCCAGCGAGTCGAAGGTCCTCGTCGCCTCGCTGGTTGAGGCGGGGGAGCTGCTGCCCGTGCGGGTGGAGGGCTGGCGCGGGCCGGCGTACGTCTGGCACCAGGCACGGATACCGCGCCGGGTCCACGTCCGTACCCTGCTGTCGCCGTTCGACCCGGTGTTCGGTGGGCAGTTGCGGTGCCCGCGCCTGTTCCAGTTCGACCACCACATCGAGTTCTACAAACCGAAGGAAAAGCGGGTCTACGGATACTTCGTCCTCCCGTTCCTCCTCGGTGACCGCCCGGTCGGTCGGGTCGATCTCAGGGCCGACCGCACCGGGTCCGCCCTGGTGGTCCAGGCCGCACACGCCGAAGCCGGCGTCGACGAAGCCGAGGTGGCGGCAGAGCTTGCCGTCGAGCTACGGCACATGGCCGACTGGCTCGGCCTCGATCGCATCGTCGTCACAGGACGAGGAAGTCTGGGCTCCGCTCTGGTGGGTTCATGAGCAGGCCGGTGCCCGAATGTCGCTCTCCGCACCGGTCAATCCGCTGTACGTGACTCATGGTCATGGCCTGGCCCCGTGCTCCGGCTGGCCCGGTGCGGGGCGGCGGCCGCGATCTCGGTAGGCTCCCGGCAGGTGTGCCGGGAAGTCTGGTCGGCGGTGCCCATCACCGACCGCCGAGGAGGATCCCCACATGCCTGTTGGCTCGCTGAGCGCCGCCTTCGTGACCAGTAGCCAGACAGCCGGCCAGCCAGCCCCTCAGTCAGGCGCCGCGCCTGTTGTCCGGCGGTGCGCTGAAGGCGAGTTGTCGCGATGACCGGCTGGATCCTGCCGGTCGCGGTCTTCGCCCTCGCGTACGTCCTGATCGTGCACGACCGGTTGCCGCGGACCATGATCGCGCTGGTGGGCGCGGGAATCGTTGCCGCCGCGGGCGTCGTCGGTGCGCACGACCTGTTCTATTCCGAGCACACCGGCATCGACTGGAACGTCATCTTCCTGCTGCTCGGGATGATGATCATCGTCGGTGTGCTGCGGCAGACGGGCGTCTTCGAGTTTCTCGCGATCTGGGCGGCCAAGCGGGCCAGAGGTCAGCCGTACCGGCTGATGGTCCTTCTCTGCGTGCTGACGGCGGGGGCGTCCGCCATGCTGGACAACGTGACCACGGTGCTGCTGGTCGCGCCGGTCACCATCCTCGTGTGCGTACGACTGGGCCTGCGTCCGGTACCGTTTCTGATCGCCGAAGTGCTCGCCTCCAACATCGGAGGTACGGCGACACTGGTCGGCGACCCGCCCAACATCATCATCGCGAGCCGCGGCGGGCTGTCCTACAACGACTTCCTGATTCACCTGGCGCCGTTGGTCGTCGTACTCCTCGCGGTGTTCCTCCTGATGGCGAGAGTGCTGTTCCGTAAGGACTTCGTCGCCGATCCGGCCCGGGTCGCCGAAATGATGGAGCTGAACGAACGGGAGGCCATCGGCGATCCGAAACTCCTCGTCCGCAGCCTGATCGTGCTCACCGCCGTCCTCGCCGGCTTCGTTCTCCATCCGGTGCTGCACATCGAGCCATCGGTCGTTGCCCTGCTGGGTGCTGGCCTGCTGGTACTGGTGAGCCGGCTGCCGACCGGTGAGTACATGGAGGACGTCGAATGGGAGACGCTGCTGTTCTTCGCGGGGCTGTTCATCATGGTGGGTGCACTGGTCAAGGTCGGCGTGATCGACACCATCGCCGACGCCCTCAGTGTCGCCACCGACGGTGAGGCGACCCGCGCCGTTCCGCTGCTGCTGTTCGGGTCGGCGGTCCTGTCGGCGATCATCGACAACATCCCGTTCGTCACGACGATGAGTCCGGTCGTCGCCCAACTGGTAGCGCCCGACGGCCCGCTTGCGGGCGAGACCGTGCTGTGGTGGGCGCTCGCCCTCGGCGCCGACCTTGGCGGCAACGCGACCGCGATCGGGGCCAGCGCCAACGTCGTCGTCCTCGGCATCGCCAAGCGCAACGGGCACCCGATCAGTTTCTGGGAGTTCACGAAGTACGGCCTGGTCGTGGCGGCGGCGACGGTCCTGCTCAGCCTGCCGTACCTCTGGCTGCGCTATCTCATCTGACCGGGCCCGTTGCCGCGTGGGCTCGCGAGTGCCGCGGCCGCGGCGAGGACGCCGGCCGCGATCGAGACGACGAAGCCCGCGCTCGCACCAGCGTGGTCGATGACCTGGCCCGCGACCGCCCCACCCAGGGCGATGCCGCCCACGACGGCGCTGGTCGTCCAGGCGAGCCCTTCGGCGAGGCGGGAGGTCGGAACGGTCTCCGATACCCGCGCCGTGCTCGCGATGAGCGTGGGCGAGATCGTGAACCCCACTCCGAAGACGATCACCGCGAGGACGCCGAGGTGGTTGATGAACGGCAGCGGCAGTATCGCGACCGCAATGGCCACCGTCCCGATGCGGAACCGCGCCGAGGCGGATCTCCGCAACCGCAGGCCGCCGAGGATGGCGGCGGCGAGCATGGAGCCGGTGGCGGTGATGGCGAGGAGTACCCCGGACCACGCCCGCGCGTCCTGCTCGGAGGCGAGGGCGATGACCGAGATGTCGAAGGCCCCGAAGAGGGTCCCGATCCCCACACTCGCCGCCACCACCGGAAGGAGGAGCCGCCACCCGAGCGGCTGCAAGGCGGTTCCGGCCCCGCTCCGACCGTGCGCCGGCGGTTCGGTGCCGCGGAGCGAGGCCAGCAGGAGCGTCCCGACGAACCCGGAGGCCAACGCCACCAGGATTCCGGCGCTCGGGTTGACCGCGGTCGCGAGAAGCGTCACGACGGGTGGGCCGATCATGAACAGCAGCTCGTCCACCACTGCCTCGAGCGCGAACGCGGTCTGTAGCTCCGGCGTGTTGCCGAGCAGGTGGTTCCAGCGGGCTCGTACGTACGATCCGATCGTCGGTGAACTGCCGCCGGCCAGCGCGGCGAGGACGTGGAGGACCGGAACGGGCAGGTCGAGGTCGACCACGACGACGAGCCCGCCGAGCGTCGCCGCGTGGACGAACGCGATCAGCGGAAGCATCCGCCGCTGGCCGTACCGGTCGACCAGCCGGGCCTGCAGTGGCGAGCAGGCCGACCTGGCGATCACGTACGCCGCGGCCACCGAGCCGGCGATGCCGTAGGAGCCCGTCCTGGCCGAGACCAGGATGATGATGCCGAGGGCGACCATCGAGATCGGCAGCCGGCCCAGCAGTCCACTGGCGGAGAACTTCAGCGTTCCAGGAAGGCGAAGGAGCGCGCGATACGGCTCGAGCACACCCGCGACGATATCCGGACGGCAGGTAGCGCAGGTCGAGCGTGGCCGGCGAACGAACTGGCCGCGCGGGATCCGGCCCAGATGGTCGACGAGAATGGGGGCATGCACGTCCGTCCGCTCACCCCTGACCGGCTCGTCGCGGAGGTCGTGGACGCCATCGACGACCGGCCGCGCGACAGCTGGGTTCGGGTGCTTGTCGATGGCAGCCCGCCCACGCGGCCGCGGGAATGGGCCGGCGCGCTGGTCGACCCCCTGCGCACGCGGGGGCGCCCCGTCGTGCAGGTGTCCGCCGAGGACTACCTCCGCCCGGCGTCGCTCCGGTTCGAACGCGGCCGGGACGACCCCGACGTGATGTACGAGGACTGGCTCGACACCGGCGCGCTGGTCCGGGAGGTGTTCGCACCGTTGGCGGCGGGCGGCACCGGGCGCATCCTTCCGGCGCGCCATGATGCGGCGCTCGACCGGGCGTACCGCTCGGAGTATGTCGCCGTTCCACCGGGCGGTGTGGTCCTGGTCAGTGGTTCACTCCTGCTGGGATGTGGCCTGCCCGCCGACCTGAGCGTGCACCTGGCGTTGTCGCCGTCCGCGCTCGCCCGCGGTACGCCAGAGGAGGAGCGGTGGACACTGCCTGCATACGGCCGGTATGAGGTCGAGGCTGAACCGAGCCGGCAGGCCGACGTCGTGGTCCTGCTCGACAATCCGCGCCACCCCGCACTCGTCGAATGCCGGTGAACTTCACCACGCCATAGCGAGGAATTTCCGGAAGAGTCGCCAAGCAAAGACATGTCCGGTCCCCGCGACCGCTTTCCCTATTTTCTCGCTGTCCCGGAGATAGTTAGCGGGAAGCGCCGGTCGAAAGTTCACTACCTGCTGCGTAACGTGGGTCGAAAGAGGTAGAGGAATTCCTCAGGCGCATCGCGGGCGGAAACGTCGAAGCGTACGTCGACGAGCCAACGCGGAAGAGGGCTTGCGATGGCGGACGGACGGAGGCATGACACCGGTCGGGAGCACGAACGTGGACGACGTGGTGGTACGTCTGGTGATCGCAGTCCGGTGACAGTGTCCCGGAAGGCGATGGACCAGCTCTCCATGCTCACCAGTCGTGCGGTCGAAGGCGTCTCCCGCCTGGAACACGACGAGGATGGGTGGCTTTTCCAGGTCGAGATCGTCGAACTCGACCGGATACCTGACTCGACAAGTGTGCTGGCGAGCTATGAGACGCGAACCGACGAGGACGGCAATGTCCTCTCCTATCACCGCACTCGCCGCTATCCGCGTAATCAGGCGGGTGAACTGTGACTGCTCGGCCCGAATACCGCAGAACCGGCACGGCGCCCGTGTCGCGTTCCAACGACTCGTTGGCCGACATTCTTGAAAGGGTGCTCGACAAGGGAGTCGTCATCGCCGGCGACATCATGGTGAATGTTCTCGACATCGAGCTTCTGACGCTCAAGGTACGGCTGTTGATCGCCTCGGTCGACACTGCTCGGGACATGGGGATCGACTGGTGGACCGCCGATCCCTTCCTGACCGGAAACAACCAACTGGAACGGGAAAATCAGGAGCTGAAGAGCCGCATCGAGCAGTTGGAACGCCAGGTGGCGGCGGCCGGCCTGCCCGAGCCGGAGGGGTCGTCGACCGGCGAGCACCGGCAGGTCCGGGCGGCATCGACGCGTCGTGGGAACGGAGCGTCCGATGGGTGATGCTCATCTGACTGGACGGCCGCCCTCCGTGCAGGAGATCGAGTCGCTCGTGGCGGACGCCGATCGGCGTGCCAGGGACCTCGTGTGCGACGAACTCGCCCGTCAGCTCGCCCAGGAGTACCGTGCCGCCGTCGCACAGTGGCTTGCGGCGCGACCTTCCACGGCGCCGCCACCGCAGCGTTCGCCGCCCGCGCCGGCCGCTCCAGCCGCACGGGCCGCTCCAGCCGCGCCAGCCGCGCCGGCCACTCAGGCCGCTCCAGCCGCATCGGCCGCTCCGGCCGCTCCGGGCGAACTCGCGGGCGAGACCGCCTGGTACCTCTACGCCATCGCCAGAAAGGACGACGTGGCAGGCGTGATCGCGGACGGTATCGCCGGCGTCGAAGCGCGACCTGTGCAGTTGGTCACCACGGACGATCTCGCCGCCGTCACCGCCGAGGTTCCCCTCCGCGGGTTCCGCGCCAGCGGCGACGAACCGGACCTCAGCGCGGAAGGCTGGCTGAACAAGTCGGTCCGCGCGCACGAGAACGTGCTGGACCGCGTGTGCCGCCATGCCACCGCGCTGCCGTTCAGGTTCGGCGCGCTCTATCCGAGTCGCGATCATGTGCGTCGCGTACTGCACGCCCGGGCAGACGAAATCCGGTGCGAACTCGACCGCCTCGACGGTGCCGCCGAGTGGGGCGTCAAAGCTCACGCCACGGGTCCGCTGGCCGATGACTCGAGTGCGGAATCCGTTGCGACGGGCGGGCCGGAGGCGCCGGACGGTACGCAATGGATGAGGCGCAGGCAAGCGGCAGCGGAGGCGCGCACGCACTCCCGCGAACTGCGCGCAGAGATGGCGGCCCAGATCGACGATGCACTGTCACCGCATGCCAGAGAGACGGTCATCCGCGCGGCCTCACGGCAGGGAGATTCCGCTGCTCTGGCGTTCGACGCCGTCTATCTCGTACCGCACTCGGCGGAGACCCGTTTCCACGAAGCGTTGGACCTCCTCGGTTCGCGCCACGCGGAGGAGGGCCTGCGCCTGGAGGTCACCGGTCCGTGGCCGCCGTACCACTTCGTATCGATGCGTACGGATGAGCCGGTACCGGTGGAGGAGAAGGCGTCGGGGATCCCCTCCAGGCGAGAGCCCGGAGACGCCGGAGCAACGAAAACACCTACCCGGCAAGGGGTGGTGTCATGAGCGACCGCCGGCTCGCGCTCGACGACGGCTCGCTGGTCGACGTTCTCGACCGGCTCCTCGACGCGGGTGCCTACCTCGACGGGACGGTGCTGCTCACCCTCGCGGGTGTCGACCTGGTGAGACTCGATCTCCGGCTCCTGCTGGCATCGGTCAACACGTTGCGCCCGGACAGTTCCGCCCAGCAGAGCCGACACCTGGCAGCCGGGCAGCGACGCGAAGCGGTTCCCCGCGAGGCAGAGGTCCGCGCCAGCGATGAGGTCCTCGACAGCAACGCACCGTTCCGCGAAATGCCCGCGTCCGTAGGGCCTACGTCCGGTCGGCCTGTGCCCGAAGGGACTGTGCCCGAACGGACTGTGCCCGAACGGACTGTGCCCGAACGGACTGTGCCCGAACGGACTGTGCCCGAACGGACTGTGCCCGAACGGACTGTGCCCGCCATGAACGGCGAAGAGACCGCCTCTCTGATTCGTACCGCGAACGATCTCACCGGTGGCGACTCGTCGGGAAACCGGGCGGAAGGAGACGACAACCGCCAGGCAGGCATCGCCGGGCTCGTCGTCGTTCTCGTCGACATCGTGCGACAGCTTCTGGAACGCCAGGCGTTGCGTCGGATGGATGCCGGCACCCTCACCGAGGCCGAAGTGGAACGGCTTGGCCGGTCATTGATGGCGCTGGAGCAGCAGACGGCGGAACTCACCGACTTCGTTGGTCGGCAACGTCGCCATCCGCCCCCCATTGGTTCGGCCCGGGATCTCGACCTGGGCATGCCGTTGACTGATTCAGGAAGAAGGGCTCACCCATGACTGTCATGCCGCACCAGGGCTCAGGAGGGGTCGGCCGGGGCCACTCGAGCAGCCTGTACGACGTTCTCGAACTCATCCTGGACAAGGGTCTTGTCATCGATGCCTACATCCGGGTGTCGCTCGTGGGCATCGAACTGCTCACCATCGACATCCGGGTCGTCATCGCGAGTGTCGACACCTATCTGCGCTTTGCCGAAGCGGTGAACCGTCTTGATCTCTCCGAGAAGAAACCCCGGCAGCTTCCCGAGTTCGTCGGCGAGCTGTCAGAGCAGGGGGCGAGCGGCAAGACGAAGGGTGCACTGAGCGGAGCCGCCGAGACGTTCACCGAGGCGTTCCGCAAGGGCCGCGGCGGCGGCGAGGACGAAGACGAACGGGAACGTGAGGAGATCCCGCGTCCGCGCGGGAGTAGCCGTGAACGATCGGAGCGGCGCGATGACTGACCCGACCGAACCGCGCGCGACCCGGTCAGAAGCCACGTACGTCTACGGCATCGTCGGCGCCGAACACCCCTGCCACTTTGAGGAGGTCGAGGGTGTCGGCGAACCACCGACAAGGCTGCGCAGGCTGGATGCCGGGCAAGTGGCAGCCGTCGTCAGCGACGCACCCACCGAACTGCGGGCCAAGCGCAGAGACGTGACGGCTCACCAACGCGTCCTTGATGCGATGACCACGCAGGGCACCGTCCTGCCGATGCGGTTCGGTGTGATTGCCCGGGACGAGGAAAGCCTGCGCGAAGAGCTGATCGAGGACGGCGAGGCACACCTCGCCCTGCTCGCCGAGCTCGAGGGTCGGATCGAGATCAACATCAAGGTGTTCTGCGACGAGGACGAGATGGTCCGGGAGGTCGCGACCACCGACCCGACGATCCGCCGCCTCCGCACCCAACCCGCCACGTCGATCGAGGACCGGATCCAACTGGGTGAGTATGTCGCGCAGGCCATCCAGACGCGGTATGACCACATCGGAAAGCACATGTACGAAGCGCTCGAACCGTTGGCCGAGCGGAGTGTTCCGGGTCCGCCGGTCAAGGGGGCCGCCGTCAATGCGAGCTTTCTCGTGGACCGGAACCGAACGGCGGAGTTCGTCGACGCGGTGGATCGGCTCGACGCGTGGCTCGGTCCGGACGTCCGGCTGCAGCGGATCGGCCCGCTACCTCCGTACAGCTTCGTAGGTGCGCAGGAGGGGTGAGCAGCGGATGGGACTGGTGACGGGACTTCTTACCCTTCCGTTGGCACCGGCGCGGGGGATCGGCTGGGTGGCGAGGCGAATCGCCGACGTGGGTGAGGACGAGTACTACGACCCGGCGCGGATCCGAGCCGAGCTTCAGGAACTCTCGCAAGCCCTCGATGACGGCGTGCTCACCCCGGAGGAGTTCGACGAGCGAGAGGACGAACTTCTCGACCTGCTCGAGGAGGCCGACGCACGCGCAGCGGGGGAATAGAAACGAAGCGTCAGGAGGAGGAGCGTTGATGAACACCTCGACGAAGATTGGCGCCGCCGTGGTCGGAGGGTACGTGCTCGGCCGGCGCAAGAAGGCGAAGATGGCTCTCCTGTTGGGATCTGTGCTGGTCGGTAAGCGGCTCAACGTACGTTCCCTCGGCAGGGAGGCGATGGAACGGATCGCGGAGTCAGCGCAGTTCGGCCAGATCCGCGAGGAGATTCGTGGCGAGTTGGTGTCGACGGGGCGCTCGGCCGCGGGTGCGGTGCTCAGCGCACCACTCAACAAACTGGCGGACGGGTTGCATCAGCGGACGTCGAAGCTCACCGGCGCCGAGTCCGAGGAGCCCTCACCGGACGGCAAGTCGAAGCGGTCGGCAGAGGACGAGTCTGAGGACACGGAAGGCCGCGCCGAGCGTGAAGGCGACGAGGGGGATCGCGACGAGCGTGAAGGTGATGAGGGGGATCGCGGCGAGGACCGCGGGCAGCAGGGCGAGGAACGGGAGGACGAGCAGCGCCCGCGGCGGCGCCGTCCACCGACCCAACCAACCCGCCCGAAAACCCGGAGCGCGGCGGACCGCATGTCCCGTACCCGAGGACGTCGTACGCCCGCGGGTGCCGGCTCTCGCGGCGACCGCGACTGAATCCGAATGAGGGGGACGACATGAGCGAGACAGCGGCCAAGGGGAAACGTGGTCAAGCCAACCTGTCCGACATCGGCGACGGGGTACGCAAGGCCGCGGCGAAGAACCCGGCGACTCAGCGACTGCTCGACGAAGGTCAGCAGTACGTCTCCGCGAAGGCGCAGCGGATGATTCAGGGTCTCGGCGGCAAGATCGGAGGGATGACGCGTGGGCTCTCCGATGTGGCTGAGGGCAAGGCGAGTCCCGGCGGTCTGCTCGCGGGAACGTTGAAGGAGACCCTCGGTGGTGCGTCACCTGGAAAGGCGATGGCGAAGGCCGGCGTGAAAAGTGTGGGGGAGAAGGTGAAGTCCATGTTCAAGGGCGGCGGCAAAGGCGGCGGATCCGGGCGGAAGTCGATGAACATCGTCGAGGACCTCAACGTCGGCGTCCCCCTGAGAGTGGCGTACAACCACTGGACGCAGTTCGACCAGTTCCCGCGCTGGTCCAAGGGTGCTCAGAGCGTCGACGTGGACGAGGGGGACCGTACGCAGAGCAACTGGAAGGCGAAGGTCGCCTGGTCCAACCGGAGCTGGAAGGCCACGATCACCGAGCAGATACCCGACGAACGCATCACCTGGCGGACGGAGGGCCAGACGGAAGTCAACGGGACGGTCAGTTTCCACCCCCTCGAGGACGAGCTCACCAAGATCCTTGTCGTGCTCGAGTACACTCCGCACGGATTCTTCGAGAAGACCGCCAACCTCTGGCGGGCACCAGGTCGACGAGCACGCCTGGACCTCAAACTCTTCCGTCGCTACGCGATGATGCAGGCCGAGGAAGAGGATGCCGACAACGGCTGGCGTGGCGAGGTCCGCGACGGCGAGATAGTCCGCGACCACGACGAGGTCGTCAAGGCGGAGAAGGAACGCGAGGGTGGCGAAGAGCCGGAAGGTGAAGGCGAGGAGCGCGAGGAGCCGACCGGCGAGGAGGAACGTGAGGAAAGGGAACCTCGCGCCGAGGAAGAGGAGGAGCAAGAGGGCGAGGAAGAGCCGGACGAGAAGCGTCGGGCACGTCCACCGCGGCAGCGGCGCTCAGAAGAGCGTAGGAGCAAGGAAAAGGCCCGGCGGTAGGCCGCTCGATCCGACTCGTTCAGCCGACAATCGTGCCGAACGCCAGGCCCAGCAGATAGGTCGCTGTCGCCGCGGTGACTCCGATCGCCAACTGGCGCAGGGCGCGTCGCAGTGGGGACGCGCCCGACAGCACCCCGACCGTCGCGCCCGCGATCATCAGCGCGACACCGGTGAGTACCCCGGCGACGAGCACGGCCGTCAGTTCCTGCATTCCGAGCAGGAACGGGAGCACCGGTATGAACGCGCCGACGGCGAAGAAGACGAAACTCGAGATCGCTGCACCGAGGCCACTTCCCACGACATCGGTGCCGTCGATTCCCGCACGGGTCGGCGGTGCCGGCCCAACGGACTGGCGATGCAACACCGCGTCCGCCCGGCGCTCCGCTTCGTCGGCGGGGATACCCCTGGCCCGGTAGACGAGGGCGAGCTCATTGGCGTCGACGTCGAGCTGTGCCACGGAGATCCTTGCCTGGTCGTCGGGTCGCGACGCGGCCAGAAGCTCACGCTGGGAACTCACCGAGATGTACTCGCCGGCGGCCATCGACAGCGCGCCCGCGAGCAGCCCGGCGAGTCCTGCGAGCAGGACGCTCCGGCTGCTCGCACCGCCGCCGATCACGCCGAGGACAAGGGAGATGTTGCTCACCAGGCCGTCGTTGGCTCCGAAGACCGAGGCGCGCAACGTGCCGGACAGTCTGGCCCGCCCCCGGGCGGCAAGACCCCGGACGACCTCGGCGTGGATCCGTTCGTCGGCCGCCATCGCCGCCGGGACATCGGCGTCGGCCGCATAGCGCCACCGGCTCTCCGCATGCTGCATGAGGACCAGGACGAACAGCCAGCCGAACCGCCGCGCGAGGTGGGCCAGCAGCCGCATCCTGGGTGAGCCACGTTGGGGCGGGCCGACGTCCTCGCCGAGGAGGCGTTCCCAGTAGGCCGCGTGGCGTGTTTCGGCGTCTGCCAGACCGAGCAGGATCTGGCGTTCCTCACCGTCGCTGCGGCCGGCCAGCTCACGGTAGACCCTGGCTTCCTCCCTTTCGTCAGCCAGCATGCGGCGCCACCGGCGAAGTGTCGCAGGCGAGCGGCCGGCCGGAGACCGAGGAGTGCCATCGCCCATGAGGCGCATCCTGCTCGAAACGCCAGAACACTGTACGCCGTTCAGGCAAAATGGTCCTCAGCCGAAGAAACTCCTGATCGTGCCGAACGTCGCCCACAGGCCGATGGCGCCGATGAGCAGCAAAGCCAGCGTCTCCCACCACTTGTTGACGTACGCAGCCATCATGAACCGGCGACTGCTGGTGAGGATGATGATCCCGACGATGATGATCGGCCCGGTCAACGCCTGGAGGGCCTGACCGGCGATCGTCAACACGACGAAGTTCGGCGCCATCGGCAACGAGAACAGCAACGGCAGGCAGAGGAGCACACCGATCTGGAGCCACCGGAACCCGGGTATGCGTTCCAGGTCATCCGCGGGGTCCGACACCCGAGGGAACGTGTGGCGAACGCCGTCGAGCAACACCTTGGTGAAGCCGTACGAATATGCGGGAAACGAGTTGAAGGTCACGAAGAACAGCCCCAGCCACAGCAGAACCGGCCCTGGCGCGCCGATTCCCAGGTGCATCATCTGGGCCAGGTCGTTCTCGTCCTGGATGCTGAAGTCACGGCCCTGCAGGGTTTCCGCCGCCATGATCCAGACGGCGAGGTTGATGATGACCATGGCCACGATGCCGATGAGCAGGTCGACGATCTGCAGCTTGCGGTACTCCGGACGGTTCCAGCCCTTGTCGCGCAGGAAGTACGGATAGAGGAGGTTGGCGGCCGATCCGCCGACGGCGCCGATGATCGCGGCCACGATGACGATTGACCGGAAGCCTCCCGCGTCCTCGGGAACCTGGAAGACCAATCCACGCAGCAGCTCCATGGCGTCGAATCCGCGCAGCGCAACGATGATCATGAATGTCACGAGCAGCGCGACCACGGACAGCCGGGCCAGGAGTTCGAGCACCTTGTACTGGCGTCCGGCCAGGAGCATCGCGGTCGTCAGCCCGACCAGCAGAATGGCGACGACGAAGACGCCCCATCCCGAGTCGCCCGGGCGTCCGGCCAGGTTGTAGAGAGCAGCGGCGGCGCCCTTGATGATGTAGGTCTGGACGATGAAGCCGACGACGAAGGCGACCGCGCCCATGAGGATCGGCAGGCCACGCCAGAGGCGGCGGAAGCCGGCCATGATCGAGTCGCTTTCCTCGTTGTTGGCGAGGATGTATTTCCCGATCGCCGAAACGAAGAAGTACCGCGCGACCAGGGATATGACGAGCGCCCAGATCAGGGCGTAGCCATAGTCCGCGCCGGAGACGGAGGCCGTCACGAGGTCACCGGCACTGAGCCAGGCCATCGCCACCAGCAGGCCGGGGCCGGTGAACTGTACGTATCCCTTGAAACCCTTGGGAATCGACGGGCCCTCGGGAACCGACGGGCTCGACGGCCCGGCCGACGTTTCCTCTGCTGCCATGTGACGCAAACCCTTCACTTGGCGTTCGCGATCTCCATCGATCCGGTGACTTCCGTGCCGGCGTTGCCGTCCGAGGAGAGTCTTTCGCTTTCGTGGTGGGGCAAATGTGCGTTCTGCGGCGTCCCCACGCTGCCCGCACCGAGGGCGGGGCGTCAAGGGTTGCGGTCCGATTCCGGACGACCCGCAGGTGAGGGTTATTGTCGGAAGCGATGGTGGGTTCAGCTTGTGAGGCAGGGTTCGTGATGACCGAGAGTGTGGTGCTCCTCGACCATGTCGCCCGTCAGCTCGATGCGGCAGAGCGTCTCGAGGATGTTCAACAGATCGTGAAGGTGTCCGCGCGCAGGGCTGCCCGCGCACAGGGAGCCACATTTGTTCTCCTTGAATCGGACATGTGCTACTACGCCGACGAGGACGCGATGAGTCCTCTGTGGAAGGGGCAGCGCTTCCCCGTCACCGACTGCATCAGCGGTTGGGCGATGCTGGCCAAGGAGACCGCGATCGTTCCTGACACCGAGAAGGATGAGCGGATTCCGCAGGAGGCCTACCGGCCGACCTTCGTGCGCAGCATGCTCATTACTCCGATCCTGATGCCGGCGCCGGTCGGCGCGATCGGTGTCTACTGGGCGCGGGTGGGGTGGCCGACGAGCCACGTGGTCAGTGCGGTGGAGCGGCTCGCCAACCTCACGGCGGAGGCGCTCGTGCGGTTCCCAGAGGGGATGCCTGACCCCGGCTTCATGCGGTAACGCACGAAAGCACCGGCCTGCACCACTTGCCGCAAACCTCCAAGGAGCCAACCGGGTCGGTTCACCTCACCGGATAGCCGTCATCCAGGTAGACCGCTGTCGCATCGTCGCGAGCGCGCATCGCTGCCGACACCCGGCGCCAGAGATGCGCCGGGAGCAACTCAGCGGCTTCGGCGGGTGTGAAGAAGCCAAAGCGATGCAGTTCCTCTGCGGGAAGCCGGATCCGAGCGATCTCGTCGTCGGACAGCACCCCGCCGTCGAACACCACTCCGAAGCCTTCCAACGGGATCTCGTCGCGGGCGGGCTCCCAGTCGGCGGCCAACAGTGCGCCCAGCTTCGTGGAGAGTCCGAGCTCCTCCTCGATCTCCCGGCATGCCGCGACGTACGGGGTCTCGTTCGCTTCCACGACTCCGCCGGGATAGTCCCAGCCCGGGGTATAGGTGGGCTCGACGAGCAGTACCCGGCCATCCTTGTCGAAGAACAAGGCGCCGGCGGCCATCCGCTTCTTCGGAAGTCTTGCCGTCCAATGGTCGCTCGTCTGCTCCACCTCGGACATGCCCCCGAATCTAGTGGGCCCGGCGGCGGACGAGGCGTTGCGCGCCATGGGTGTCAGGCATGCTGGGTGATCCACCGAATGGGATCGCCGCTGTCCAGGTCGGTGAAGCCCGCATCGTGCAGCGCGCCAGCCGCGAGCGTGCGGCGATGGGCGGCGAAGGTCAGGACGTGGGCGATGACGGCGCCGAACGTGTAGACCTCCACCCGGTCACCGGGGCACACGATCGCCTCGTCAAGGCGACCTTGCGCGCAGGTCTCGCGTACCTGCGCAAGAAACTCCGGGCCCACGTCGGCCAGGCGGGTACGCATGTGTGGGATGCTCTCGCCGCGTTCGACGGCGAAGTCGTACGCCCGTCCCTGTATCGCGGCACTCCACATCTCCAGTTGACCGACGAGCCGCGACAGCAGCGACCGCAGGGACGGCTCGTCGTCGACGCCCTCAACCGAGATCTCGATCGGTGCGTCCAGTTGGTCGTCGCGGAGCGTTTCGGCACGGGTCAGCATCTCCCCGAGCAGCCAGATGTGATGTTCGACCATGCGGACAAGGAGGTCCATGGCACTCACCTTCGTCTGAGCCGGCAGCCGCAGGCTGTCGGATGGATGGAAATGCACGCCGTTGGGCGCCTCGATCCGGATCCGGGTGGGGCTCTTGCGCCAGTGGGCGGGTGGCGATCCGTACGCCCTGGCAAAGGCCCGGGTGAACGACTCATGGGTGGAGTACCCCGCCTCCACGGCGACGTCGAGCACTGTCCGGGCCGTGGTCACCAGGTGGTAGGCCGCGCGTTCCAGCAGCACGCGTCGGCGTAGCCGCGCCGGCGGCTCCCCGGCGGCCGCCGCGATCACCCGGTCAAGGTGGAATCGCGACAGGTGCATCCGATCCGCCAGGTCGGCACCGGTCGCCTCGTGATCGTCCAGCGCCTCCGTCAGGACGTCGAGGAACGCCGCGAACACGTCCGGCCGGGAACCCATGACCCCATCCTGCCGAGTGGATCGACCGCCGGCTTGACCGAATTTGCTGTCAGGCGCTTGTGGGGCGCTTGACGCGAACCTGCCTTGGATGAGGGGCACCTGCCGCGAGCCTGCACTGGATGAGGGGCGCCCTCATGCGAACCTCCATCGGATGAGGGGACCTCATGCGACCCGCCACCGCCGAGGGCGTTGGCTGCGCGTCAGCCGGTGGCCGCCCAGTGGAGGGACAAGCCGTTCGCGGCGCGCTGGGTGGTGATCTGCATCATGCTGCCGAGAATGGTCGCCCGGTCGGCGACGATGGCGATGCCGTCTGCTGTGTAGGTGATCCGTTCGCTGATGAGGACCGGCACCCCCGGTGGCTCGTCGAGGTGGCGGGCAACATCGTCCCCGAGCACGTCCGGGCCGATCGTCTCCGACGCCTGAGCGACCGCGACGCCCAGATCGGCCAGGGACGCGTAGAGGGAGACGGCCGTGAAGTCGACCTCGCGGAGATCCTGGGCGTGTGGTGGACGCACCCAGGAGACCTGATGGATCGCCCGGCGGCCGGCGAACTCACGGACCCGCTCCAGTCGCAGACCGGTGTCGGTGACGCGGGCGCGCAGTTGCCGGGCGATGCGGGAAGGCAGGCGACGCACCGCTCGCTGCACCACTGTCGTACGCAGGTCATGGCCCTGGTCGCGGAGGTCGTCGGCGAAGCTGCGTAGGGAACCGAGCTGGTACGCCAGCTGGGGTGGCGAGACGAAGGTCCCGCGACCGGGCCGCTGCACGATCAGTCCGTCGTCGCTGAGTTGCCTCAACGCCTGACGCAGCGTCATGAGGGTGACTCCGTAGGTGCTGCTGAGCTCACGCTGCGGCGGCAGCGCCTCCCCGGGTGCATAGTGTCCGGCCCGGATCTTTGCCTCGAGGTCTCGGGCGATCCTGCGATACCTCGCCTCGCGTCTGACGTCGTGGGTCATCCTCGTCCGGTCCGTCCCCAGTCCATTTCAAAAGCCTGTCTCAGCCGCGTCGATCCGCGGCTCCCACAGGTCCGTCCGCGGTGTCCAGCGCGACGCGCAACGCCCCGATGTACGCTCCTGTCGCCGCAGGACCGGCTCCGTCGAGCACCCGGCGCATGATCGCCGCGCCGACGATCACGCCGTCGGCGTACCGGGCGGCGGCGGTGGCCTGTTCGGGCGTGGAGACGCCGAAGCCCAAGAGTACGGGCCGATCGGTGGCCTGCCCGATCCGCGTCGCAAGGTGCGCCGCCGAGGCCGGGAGTTCCTCCCGTTCGCCCGTCGTACCCATCACTGAGACCGCATAGACGAACCCCCGGCTGCGCGCCGCGATCTCACCCAACCGCTCGGCCGGCGTGGCCGGAGTGGCGAGCAGGGCGAGCTCCACGCCGGCTCCGGCCGCGGCCCTCTCGACGTCGCCGGCCTCCTCCAGCGGCAGGTCGGGAACGATCAATCCACTCACACCGGCTGCGCGCAGAGCCGTGCAGAACCGGTCGGCACCAGTCCGCAGGACCAGATTGGCGTAGGTGCTGACGACGATCGGCACGCCCACGCCTGCTCGCGCGAGTGCGTCGAGGATGCCGGACGGCGTGGCTCCGCGGGCGAGAGCCGCGTCCGACGCCTCCTGGATGGTCTTGCCGTCCAGGGTCGGGTCGGAGAACGGAATGCCGACCTCGATGGCGTCGGCGCCGGCGTCGGCGAAGGTCTGCAGGTATCCCACCCAGTCCTTCGTGATGCCGCCGGTCAGATAGGGCATCAGCAGCTTGTGGCCACTGTCGCGGCGGGCACGCAGGTGCTGCTCCAGGGTGGTGCTGTGTTGGTTCATGACCTCACTTCGTTCGGTCATGCGGTCACGCCCGTACGCGTCATGAGGGTGGTGACGTCCTTGTCACCGCGGCCGGAAAGGGTGAGCAGCACGGTCGATCCGGCAGGCAGCTCGTCCGACCCGGCGGCGCGCAGGACCCACGCCACCGCATGCGCTGACTCGAGAGCGGGCACGATGCCCTCGGTACGGGACAGCCGCACAGCGGCCGCCACCGCGTCATCGTCGCCGGAGGTGACATAGCGGGCCCGGCCGATGTCGCGGAGATGGGCATGCTCGGGACCGACGCCTGGATAGTCCAGTCCGGCCGCGATCGAGTGCGCCTCCCGGACCTGCCCGTGAGCATCCTGCAGGAACAGCGACCGGAACCCGTGCAGGATCCCGACCTCGCCGCCGGTCGCGCCGGCACCGCCCACCGCCTCGACACCCACGAGCCGCGCGCCGGTGTCGGCGAATCCGGCGAAGGTGCCGGCCGCGTTGGAACCACCACCCACGCACGCCACCACGTAGTCAGGGATGCCGGTGGGCAGCTCGGCGGCGCACTGGGCGCGGGCCTCCTCACCGATGATGCGCTGGAACTCCCGGACCATCCACGGGTAGGGATGCGGCCCGGTCACCGAGCCCATGCAGTAGTACGCCTCGTCCGCCGCCCCCACCCAGTGGCGCATCGCTTCACTGGTCGCGTCCTTGAGCGTGCGGCTGCCCGCCCTAACCGGGACCACCTCGGCGCCGAGCAGCCGCATCCGGAAGACGTTGTGCGCCTGCCGCTCGATGTCGCGCTCGCCCATGAACACCATGACCGGCAAGCCCAGCAACGCTCCCGCCGTAGCGGTGGCCACACCATGCATGCCGGCACCCGTCTCCGCGATCAGCCGCCTCTTGCCCATCCGCCGGGCGAGCAGCACCTGCCCCAGCACGTTGTTGATCTTGTGTGAGCCGGTGTGCGCCAGATCCTCACGCTTGAGCAGGACGGTCACACCCAGCTCGGCCGACAGGCGTACGGCCGGTGTCACCGGCGTGGGGCGACCCACGTGCACGGCCAGGAGCCGCGTAAGGCTGCCCCGGAATCCCGGATCGCTCCATGCCTCGGCGAACGCTTCAGCCACGTCCTGGCACGCCGGCACCAGCGACTCCGGCACCCAGCGGCCGCCAAAGCCTCCAAACCGCCCCGCTGGCCCGGGATCGCGCATCGCGAACCGCTCGCCTTCCTGCGTACGCGCCAGTACGCCCGTCATGGTCGCACCTCACTAACGTTATAGAACTGTCGTTCCAGTTATAGAACAGATGGGAAGTGGCTGGCAAGTCCAGCGGCAGTCAGACGCGCCTCGCATTCGAGGTGGCCGCGGCCGGCCAGTGGCCTTCGACATGAGGGCGATTTGTGATTAGCTTCACAAGCAGGCTGGTCGCCGCGACAATTGGTGGCGACAGGCGACAGTGACCCGCACGGCTGATCAGCGACGAGAGTGCTGTCGGGTGCAGGCTCGGCGAGAGGGGTGACGGATGACGGCCTTGCTGGCGCCGGCGCTCACCGCCAACTGGGACCAGGACCGCGCCTGGACGCACGACGCGTACGTCGACCAGGGCGGTTACGACGCGCTGCGCAAGGCGGTCAAGCTTGACCCGGATGCCATCGTCGAGATGGTGAAGGACTCCGGCCTGCGTGGTCGTGGTGGCGCAGGTTTCCCGACCGGAATGAAGTGGGGCTTGCTGGCGCCGCTCGGTGACAAGCCGCGTTACCTGGTGGTCAACGCTGACGAGTCCGAGCCTGGAGCGTGCAAGGACATCCCGCTGATGATGGCCAGCCCTCACACGCTGGTCGAGGGCGTCATCATCTCCTGCTACGCGATCCGGGCCCGGTGGGCGTTCGTCTATGTGCGCGGCGAGGTTCTTCATGTCGTACGACGGCTGCAGCGCGCCGTCGCCGAGGCCTACGCGGAGAGCTACCTGGGCGCCGATGTTCTCGGCACCGGGTACGAACTCGACCTGATCGTCCATGCCGGTGCGGGCGCCTACATCTGTGGCGAGGAGACCGCACTGCTGGACTCGCTTGAAGGCCGTCGAGGACAGCCGAGACTGCGGCCGCCGTTCCCCGCCGCGGAGGGGCTTTACGCGTCGCCGACGGTGGTCAACAACGTCTGCACGATCGCGACTGTGCCGTCGATCATTCGCGGCGGGGTGGAGCAGTTCCGGAGTCGGGGAACGGAGAAGGCCCGCGGCACGGTGATCTACTCCCTGTCGGGGCATGTGAAGCGCCCCGGTCAGTACGAAGCCGGCCTGGGCACGACGATGCGTCAGCTGCTGGAGCTTGCCGGGGGCGTCCGCGAGGGGCATCGGCTGAAGTTCTGGACGCCGGGTGGGTCGTCGACACCGATGTTCACAGCCGATCATCTCGACGTCCCGCTCGACTACGACGCGGTCGCCGCGGCCGGATCCCAGTTCGGTACCGGGTCGCCGATGGTGTTCGACGAGACCGTGTGTGTCGTTCGCTGCGTGCTGCGCTGGATGGAGTTCTACAAACACGAGTCGTGCGGCAAGTGCACGCCATGCCGTGAGGGCACGTACTGGCTCACTCAGATTCTCCAACGGCTGGAGAACGGTGATGGGAGCGAGGAGGACCTCGACACTGTGCTCGACCTGTGCGACAACCTCGCCGGACGATCGTTGTGTGCTCTCGCAGACTTCGCGACCGGTCCGGTCATTTCGTCGATCAAGCACTTCCGCGACGAATACATCGCGCACCAGACGAACGGCGGCTGCCCGTTCGTCCCGGCCGCGTCGACCCTATTTCGAAAGCCCTGAGCCGGAGACCAGGCGAGAGCCAGCCGGGCGTGGACACCTTCGGTAAATTCCGTAGTCATGCACCAAGGCTGTCGACCAGACTCGTGCGATGTGGCCGACAGCTACAGACAACCGTCCGGGCAGACTCTTGGGTGGGTAGAAGCCGCTCTGGGTCCAAATGCCCGGGTTCTTGCCATGTCAAGGCTCGTCGGTGGGCTGACCGCCGACATGGACCGGCTGACGATCGCTGCCGGTAGGGGCCCGTTCGACGTCGTACTGCGTCGGTGGTCGGACAACAAATGGGCAACGTGGGCAACCGGGTTGATCGATCGCGAGACGGCCGCATTGCTGGCGCTCGCCGAGCATGATCTGCCGGTGCCACGACTCTTGGCCGCTGACCGCACGGGCGAACAGGCGGGCGTGCCGTGCCTGTTGATGACGGCGCTGCCTGGCGAGCCACTGTTCGAGCCGTCGGATCTGCCCGGTGTCGTGCGTCAGATGGCGAACCTGCTCGTCCGCATCCACGACATCGTGCCGACCGGGCTGGAATCGACCGATCCTCACGGCTTCTGCAAAGAGGTCGATCGCGGTTGGATCGGCGACCCCGCGCTTGCCCACGCTGTGACCGAAGCCGCAGCGGCCGCCCCGCCCGGGGGGCAGCAGGTGCTTGTGCACGGCGACTACCTGCCCCTCAACGTCTTATGGGTCGATGAGCGGTTGTCGGGCGTCGTCGACTGGACCTACGCCGGCAGCGGTAAGCGCGAAGTCGACGTTGGCAGGTGTCGGCTCGGGCTAGCTGTGCTGTTCTCGCCCGAGGTTGCGGAGGCCTTTCTGCGGCGGTACGAAGCCGAGGCGGGCCTGCACATCGACCCGCGCGCAGACATCCGAGCCCTGCTGGCCTTCGGCCCCAGCTGGTTGCAGTTCATTCCCCGCCAGGTGGCCGGACGTGCACGGGCCGACGGGCGAGGAATAGTCGAACGGGTTGAGAGCGTGCTGCGAACGGCGGCCGCGCGGCTTGGCTGATCGACTTCATCCGCCTCGACGTGTCCCTTTGGGGATGCGCCATGCGTACACCGCGTTCGGGCGGCGCGCGTAGGTCAAGCCCTCGGGCGGTTGTGGTCAGGGATACTCCGCGTGTCGTCAGGCGTTTGCGGGACGTTCTTTCCTGGGCAGCTTGCTGACCACCGTGTCGTACGAAGCGTCGATCGCTTCGAGCAACTCGTCCTCGGGAATCGCCCCGCCGACGTTCAGCGTGTTCCATCCCGAACGTCCGATGTAGGCCATGACCGTCGCGTCGTCGGGGTAGCGCACCAGCCACTCGTCGGCGATCTCCCGGTTGGGGCCGCACTTGACTCCGACCGAGGACCCGGCGTCACCGCCCAGGAACGCGAAGATCTTGCTGCCGACCTTGGCGACGACATCGCCCTCCCACGGTTCGTCCCGCCAGGCTCCGGGCTTGGCGAGGCAGTAGGCCAGCAGATCATCGCGCGTCATCGGCTGCTCCTCGGTTTCGGCTCCTACCCTAGATGGCCAATTCCAAGGGGAGTCGCCTGACTCGCGGCTCCCCGCATCCCGGAATTGGCTGTCAAGGCGGAGGCATGGACAGCGTGTTGACAACGGTTGTTATCGTGCCGGCTACGGCATGGTCCGTACGCCGTACGCCGTACGCCGTCCGCCGCCGCCACCCGCGCCCACGCCCACGGTGGCATCGCCGGTCAAGGTCTCTCGGGGCCCGGGATCACCGCTGTCTGGCCGGCATGCCTTCGTTCGGCGGAACGCGTGGGGTCCTGCCGGAAATGGATGTAGCCATGCCGAAGCAGCCCGCTCCCTCTCACGCGGCCCTCGAGCACCGCTGGCTGCTGGATCATCCGCCGGGTTTCCGGCCTTTCCGAGGTACTGATCTGTTCGACCGGATCGGCGGCCAGCCGGCGATAGACAGACTGGTCGACCTGCTCTACGACGGTTTCGACGACGACGAGCAGCTGCGACCCCTGTTCCCGCGCGACCTCGCCGATGGTCGGTCGATGCAGAAGCTCTTCTTCGCCGAGTGGCTGGGTGGTCCCCGTCGTTACAGCGAGCAGTCGAACGCGGGTCTGAGGCACCGCCACGACAGCCTTCCGATCACGTCGGCGCTGGCCGGCAGGTGGCTCGGGCACTTCCGCCGGGCGCTGGAGGCGACGATCGCGGCGGAGAACGACCGCTCGGCGATCTTCGCGCAGGTCCGCTCGCTGGCGCTGGCTCTCGTCAACGAGCAGGTGGCCCCGGCCAGACGGAGGCAGAGGAGTGGAGAGAGCGGCGACCCGAGCGCGACGAGTGGCGTCGCCCGGGAGGTGGCCTGGTGCGGATCCGGCGCCCGGACGGTGAAGAAGGCGATGGATCTCGCTCGTCGCGGTGATGTCGCCGGGGTCGACGCGGCCGTGGTGGAGGCGCCGGATCTGCTGCGTCCCACGTACGCCGCGGCGATCATGCAGGCGGCCACTCTGGCCGGCCGTGCCGAGGTCGTCCGGACGCTGCTGGGTCGCGGCGTCGGGGCCGACCACCCCTACTACCTTCCGGTGGGCGTGACGGGTGTGGCGTACGAGCGGGTGCTGTTTGTGACGCCGCTGTGCGCGGCGCGGATGAAACGTCGTTCCGCGGTCGAGACGCTCCTCACTGCCGCCGGCGCGAGGGAGGACGTCTTCACCGCCGCGTTCCTCGGCGACATCCCCACGCTCACGGGGATGCTCGCGGCCGATCCGGACCTTGCGCAGGCGGCGGATCCCGCGGTCGACGTTCTCGACATCACGCCGGTCGACCATGCGGTCGCGGGCGGGCAGATCGAGGCGCTGCGCCTCCTCCTCGGCCACGCCCCACGCCCGCGCCCGGCTGGCGTGCGAGCGTTGCGCGGTGCCGCCGCAAGGGGCAACGTGGCGATGGTCGAACTGCTGCTGGCGTACGGGGCGGACGCGACCCGGATCGGCGTCGGACGCTGGGTCCTGCATCCCGAACTCGCTCCGCTCCTTGCCGGTCGGGGCGCGTCGATCGACTCCTCAGGTTCGTGGATCGGCGCCAGTTGTACCGGAAACCAGGGCCGCAAGGACGATCCGGAGTATGTCCGCGCGCTCCTGCGCCACGGTGCCCGCGCCGATGATCGCCGTACGAGCGACTCCGGAGGCACCTCCGGCGTCGGGGCCCTCAACGCGACAGCTCTGCACTACGCCACCAAGGCAGGGTTCCTGAACACCATCGAGGTCCTCCTCGAGCATGGAGCCGACCCACACGCCCGTGACAGCCACGGCCGCACGTCGCTGGACTGGCTGGAAAAGGCGGCACCATCGGTCCGGCGGGCGGCCGTCCGACGCCTGCTCACGTCCGGACGGCGACGGCGGTGACCAGGGTCGAGAAGATCCTTCTCATCTGCGGTGAGCCGCGACCCGCGTGAAGCCGAGTAGCCGGCCGGCATCCTCGCGAAGCATGGCCGCCTCCTCGCCTGGTTCTCCTCGGTCGCGGTCGCACGCAACGTTCCATCGCAGCCAGTCGTGCCAACCGTCGGCGACCCAGTCGGCCACGTCGACGCTGACCTGGCCGGTCTTCTGCCAGTGATACCTCCACCAGGCAGGACTGTGGAAACTGCAGAAGTCCCACTTCCAGTAGCGCTCGAGATGGCTCGGCGGCAATGTCTCGGGCTCTTCGGCCAGGCCGGGGACGACGATTCCGATCTGGCCACCGGGCTTGACGAACCGCGAGTAGTAGCCGATGTAGAGATCGTCGGTCCCGAAGTAGTGGTAAGCGTCAATGCTGACCAGGGCATCGAAGAAGCCCTCGGAAAAGGGCAACGCGTGGGCTTCGGCGTGGAGGGGATGGACCTGGTCGTGGAGACCTGCTTCTGCCACCCGGGACCAGTTTTCCGTGGGCTTGACCCACAGATCGGCCGCCCACACCTCGACGTCGAACTCCTTGGCGAGGAAGATCGACGTCAGGGCCGTGCCGCATCCCATGTCGAGAACCCGCATGCCGGCTTCGAGCGGCATCACCTGCGTCAGCGCTTCAGCCAGCCAGACGGGGTTCGGCCCCATGGCGTTGTCGACCATCCAGCGGATCGAATATCGAGCGGACCGTGGGTAGCGCTCGTTGGCCAGCAGCGTGGCGAGTTCGTCGTCGTCCATGGGACGAAACTCTGACCGCGCCGGATCAGCCAGGCAACCCGATATCAGTCGTTCCCGCCCTTTCCTCACATGTGACGGGTAGGGTGACCTGATCAGCATCTGGCACAGGACACTGGGGGACCGCTCGGCGATCATGTGGACGTCATGACCACTACCATTCCCAGCGCTCTGGTGCATGTGCTTGCGAAGACGCGCTGTGTCCTCCTCGACTTCGACGGCCCGATCTGCGCCGTCTTCGCCGATGGTCGAGATGCGGAGGTCGCGGACGAGATGCGCGCGATCCTCCGCCGCCATGAGATCGAGCCACCAGGCGAGGTCAACAGTGCGTACAACCCCCTGCGCATTCTGCGTTACGCGTACGAGCTCGGGCAGGCCGACGTGATGACCGAGATCGAAGACTTTCTCCGGGAGGCCGAACTCCGCGCCGTCGCCGACGCGCTACCGACGCCCGACGCGGCGGACACCATGTTGGCCTGCCACGAAGCAGGTCGTCCGCTCGGCATCGTCAGCAACAACTCCGCGCCGGCCATCGAGGCATTCCTCGATGCCCATGGGCTCAGCCACCTCGTCCTCGCGGTCGTGGGGAGAAAACCCATCCGGCCAGACCTGATGAAGCCACATCCCGACCCGGTGAACCGAGTGCTCGCGATCCTCGACACCCCTGCGTCGGACTGCGTACTCGTCGGCGACTCACTGACCGACATCGAGGTAGCACACGCCACAGGTGTACGGAGTATTGGCTACATCAGGTCGCCCTCGCGGCGGAGGGCCCTGCTCGCCGCGCTACCCAACGCGGTGACCCAGAGTATGGCGACGCTCGCTGCCGCCATCCGAGCGAGTCAGCCCGCAGCCCGTACCTCGTCCTGACCATACGGGGCCCAACGGGATGGACGCGCCAGCTAACGATCGACGTCTGGCTGCTCCTTGGGCGTACGCAACTTTTCCAGGCGGGTCCGCAACAACATCGTGCGGTGCGCATTTCCGTGCAGCTCGAGGTACCGGGTGCCGAAGATTGCCAGCAGAGCGTCGTCGAGCCTGCGTACGGCACCCGGTGGATACCGGTATCCCATCCGCGCATTGAGGGCCGCGCTGTCCACGGAGCTCAGCAGTGCGGCGAGCTCGTCCAGCGACGTCACCCCCAGCTCGAGCAGCAGCCCGGAAACCCATGCGTAGTGGTCGGTTCGGGACCAGCCGGCGTCGGCGTACTGCCCGGCGAGGAACGTCGCGAGGTCCTGTGCGCTGATGCGTGGGTCGCCGACGTCCTGCTCCGGCGGCTGGCCAGTGGCCGTTGTCTGTAAGCGATCCTGGATCAGGGAGAACTCACGGTCGGCGAGTTCCAGGAGCCCGGCGGCGAGAGTGAATCGCCGGTTGAGGTCCGGCACATGTTCTTCCGGAATCGTGCCCTTGTAACGGATGGCGTGCTCGAACTCCGCCCACGCGTGCTGGAGAACCGTTCGTACCTGCACCTGAGCACGCCGCTCACGAGGCGCCTCGTACGACGGATCCGGTTCCCGGCCAGCCTCGAGTGCGACGAGCAGATGCCTGCTGGCGTAGCCGAAACGGCCCTCGCTCGCTGTTTCCTGACCCATGTCCCGGTCGTCGAGGACGAAGAACTGATCACGAAGCAGGTCCGCGACCGCTGTGACGTCACCGTGCACGTAGGTGATGACACGGATACCGATCTGGTCGGTGATCTCCTTAAGAGGATCGGCGTAGAGCGGTTCGCCGGCGACGTTCCGATCGGCCTTGGCCGCGAAGGACGAGACACTCTTCGCCCGTCCGGTCACGCTGAGGTAGTTGATCCCGGCGTCATCGAGGAGGGTGGTGACATGGGCGACCAGCCGGTCGGTCTCGGCACGTAGCGTCGGCTGCAGTGCTGCGTACGCCTGAACTGCCCGCCGGACCGGATCCTTCTGCACCACAGTCGGTTCGGCCGCCTGCTCATGAACCCGTGCCGCGCGGGGTGCGGGCTGGTGTCCCTCCGGGAGGGTCGGCGTGACGATGTAGCCGGCGGCGAAGTCGCCATAGATGGTGATCATGCTTGGCAGTTGCTCGGCAAACATCGCGACGTACGCACACACGACCGCGTCGATCTGGTCCTCGGCTCGTCGCAGGTCACTCTTACGGGCGGCCGACTCGACCTGTGCGACCAGCGCCTTCCAGGCGTCGTGCTCGTCGACGACCAGAGGGACAGATGAGTCCCTGAGACCTTCGAGCAACACCATGAGTCGCAACAGTTCGGACCGGAGCTGTGCGAGGGGTCGGCCGGACTTGTGCTTGTACTTCAGCGTCCGCCCCAGGCGGAACAGCGCCACCGTGGCGGGATGCGGGTAGACCTCGATCGCTCGCTGGCGCGACCGAGACGACGGGTCCATGTCGAGACCGAGGATGGCGGCCAACCGCGCCCCGCGAGGGACCTCCGCGAACTCGCGCCTGCCGGTGTTGGACGGGTGTGCGCCGGCGTCGAAGCGGGCGAAGTCGCGGTTGAGTGCCGTCTCGCACGGCCTGCTGCCCGTGGAGTTCTTCACCACAAGGGGGGCGTCGATCGCGACAAGGCAGTCGCGGTCGACGTATGGCTTCAGGACACCCACGATGGCCTCGTCGCGTTTCTGCGCGGACAGATGGACCAGCCGCCCGTCGGAATCCACGACGGCAAGGCCGCTTTGTCTCTCCTGACCCCACGCGAGGTCGACGCCGACGTAGTACATGTGCACACCCTGCCCTCTCGGCGCGTCCGATGCACACCGTCGGGTGTTTCCAGGAACTGTGGCGCATGTGCCACGCTCCATCGACTTTCGGGATCGCCAGGTGGGGGCAGGCTCGTCGGGCGATGTCGAGGAGTCTGGCGAGCGCGGGCGAGTAGGTCGCTCGCGCACACGACGCGGAGGACGATCATGGGATGTACGGAGGATGACCCGAGGCGTCACGGCTTGCGTGGCGGATTCGACCGGGCAGCCGAGGACTACCAGCGCACCAGGCCAGTCTGTCCGCCGCAGTTGTTCGATGACCTCATGGACCTGGCCAAGCTCGAAGCGGGCGACCGGGTGATCGAGGTCGGCTGTGGCACCGGCCAGGCGACGGTGCCGCTCGCCGAGCGCGGGCTGGCCGTCACCGCTGTCGAGCTGGGTGCCGAGCTGGCAGCCATCGCCCGCCGCCGATTGACCGGATTCCCTGCTGCCGAAGTGGTCACCTGTCCATTTGAGGACTGGCAGCCACAAGGTCCCCCGTTCGATGCGGTGGTCGCGGTCAACTCCCTGCACTGGATCGACCCGCACCTTCGTTACGCCAAGCCCTATGAGCTCTTGCGATCTGGAGGTGTCCTGGCCGTGGCAGGGTGCCAGTGGGCACGGCCGGCAGACGCAGATCGCTTCTGGACGGACGTGCAGGAGGACTACCGGGCCGTGGGATTCGAGGGCTGTCCGCCGCCTCCGCCCGAACAGCTGGGCCCGCGGCACCTCCCGCTCGAGGCGGGGAGTCTCTTCGAGGAGGTGGCGAGCCAGCGCTACCCCTTCCAGGTCCGCTTCAGCGCTGAGGACTACCTCGCCAACCTGGCTTCGCAGTCTGGCACCCATGCACCCGGCGAGGATCGAAGCACGGAGTTCCTCGCCCGGGTGAGGCACCGACTGGAGACACTCGGACGGCCCCAGCTGACCGCCACCTTCGTTGGCTATCTGACCGTCGGCCGGCGGGCGTGACGGCGAGCGTGAGCGCGGCCGAGGATCGCGACTCGACGCGCGATCTTGTGCCTGGAAGACCCAACTGGGCTTGGGAAATCCCGAAAGCTGGGCTGATCCACCCCTGTCAGTAATGGGCCGGTAGCCGAAATGAGCGAAACTACTCGCTTCTCCCGTATCTGGTTACCGTGGCCCGATGGTCGCACCTCGCCGGCGCATCCACATCCCGGCGCTGGTGATCGTCATCTCCACCGCGGTCGCCGGCCTCGGCCTGAGTCTCTTCCTGCCGGCGGGCGATTCGCCTACCTCGACCAGGTTCTCGAACACCGCCGTCTCGAACACCGCCGTCTCGAAAACCGTGATCACGAACGCTGTGGTGACGGTCTTGTCCGGCCCGCGGCGCGACCGGCCGGTGCGGTTGGACACGCGCCTGTACGTTCCCCGGGCTGCGAGCCCGGACGATCCCGCTCCTGCGATTCTTCTCGCGCACGGCCTCGGCGGTACCAAGACGAGCGTGGAGGACCAGGCCCTGGACCTCGCCGACGAGGGCTACGTGGTGCTCACCTGGACGGCGCGGGGCTTCGGCCGCTCTGGCGGCCATATCCACCTGAACAGTCCTGACCACGAGGTCGCCGATGCCCGTGCCCTGCTCGATCTACTGGCCGAGCGTCCCGAGGTGCGCCGCGATTCTCCGGGCGACCCGAGGGTCGGCGTCGTCGGATCGTCGTACGGCGGCGCGCTCGCCCTCCTGCTCGCCGGACATGACCAACGGGTCGACGCGATCGTGCCGCAGTCGACCTGGAACGACCTGGGACGCTCGCTGTTCCCGGAGTCGACGGGCAAGGGTCCCGAGGCCGGCGTGTTCAAGCGGGCGTGGGCGGGCTGGTTGTACGCATCCGGGCTCGGTGACCGTGGTTCGCTGCCCCAGCTCGCCCCCGACCTCGGCGAGGACCAGTCGACGGACTCGGGCGGCCTGGCCTCGACCATGCCGAACGGAGCGAGCGGACCGAACGGACCGCAAGGAGCGGACGGAGCGAACGGACCGGACGGAGCGAACGGGGCTGGCGCGTCCCGCGTGTTCCGCACGACTGGCGGGGCCACGCCCGCGGCGGACGGGAGCGCCGGCTGCGGGCGGTTCGCGCCCACGGTCTGCCGGATGTACCAGCGGGCCGCCCTCACCGGGCGGGCCGACCCGGCGACCGTCCGGTTGCTCGACAGGTCGAGCCCCGCCGGCGTTCTCGACCGCATCACCGCGCCGACCCTGCTCGTCCAGGGCACCCAGGACACGTTGTTCCCGCTTGCCGAGGCCGACGCCAACCTGGCCGGCATCCGTGCGAACGGCACCCCGATCTGCGCGATGTGGTACTCCGGCGGCCACGACGCGGGCGCTGGCTCCGACGTCGACCGGTGGCGGGTCCGGATGGCGACCCTCGTCTGGCTGGACCACTACCTCGGCGCGGCCGACCAGCACGACGCGGGACCGCCGCCCGTCCGTCCGTTCGCGTTCACCCGGATCACCGGCGTCGATGACGAGAGCGGTTCCGTGCGGGCGCTCGGCCTCCTCGCGCCGTCCGCCTACCCAGGGCTTGACGGCGACCTGCCAGCCCGTGAGGTCCGGCTGGGAGGCGGTCCGGGTCAGATCAGTAACCCTCCGGCCGGTACGCCGGCCGCGATGTCGTCAGTGCCTGGACTCGGCGCTGTCGCCGGCCGCCTGCTCACGCGTGTCACCCTCGACGTGCCTGGACAGGCGGTGTCGTACGACTCGGGCCCGCTGTCAGGTCCGGTCGATGTCACGGGCTCGCCGACGGTCCGCGTCCGCGCCGCGTCGCGGTCCGGGGACGCCGTGCTCTTCGTCAAGGTGTACGACGTGGCGCCCAACGGCCTCACCGAACTGCCAGGCGGCGCGGTGGCACCTATCCGGCTGCACAACCTTCCCGCCTCGCTCGACCAGGCCCAGCCTGTCGACGTCACCCTGCCCGGAGTCGTCCACCGCTTCCAACCCGGCCACCGGATCCGCGTCACCGTCGCGACGTCCGACCAGGCGTACGCCGGCCCCGCCGAGCCGCGGACCTATGTCGTCGGCCTGGCGGGGAACTCCATCCGGCTACCGCAGGTGCGGGCCACGACCTCCGGCATGACCGCGGGGCCGTGGCTGGACGCCGCCATGGCCCTCGCCGCCGCACTCGCTGTCACCGCAGCGGCTCTCTGGTTGCTCGCCCGGCGGCGAACCCGGCGCCGGGATCGCGGCGTCGACTCGGTCCATGCCGAGACGCCCCTGGTGGTGCGCGGAGTGTCCAAGAGGTACGGCCACGACCGCTACGCCCTGCGCGACGTGGACTTCACGGTCGGGCGAGGCGAGGTCGTCGGCCTGCTCGGACCGAACGGCGCCGGCAAGACCACCTGTCTGCGGATTCTCGCCGGACTCATCCGGCCCTCCGCGGGCCGGGTCCTGGTGTTCGGTCGCGACGTCGTGCCGGGCGCCTCCGTCCTGTCTCGTACGGGCCTGCTCGTCGAAGGCCCGGGCTTCCTCCCGCACCTGTCCGGACGCGCCAACCTCGAACTGTTCTGGGACGCCACCGGCCTTCCGCGCGAGCAGGCCAAGTTCGACGACGTACTGGAGATCGCCGGTCTCGGTGCCGCGGTCGATCGGAAGGTCAGGGAGTACAGCCACGGGATGAAGCAGCGCCTGGGGATCGCTCAGGCCATGCTCGGCATGCCGGACCTCCTCATTCTCGACGAGCCGACAGACGGGCTGGACCCGCCGCAGATCGCGGCACTGCGCCGGGTCCTGCAGGCCTACGCCGAGGGCGGCCGGTCGGTGCTGGTGTCGAGCCACCTGCTGGCCGAGGTCGAACAGACGTGTACGCATGTCGTCGTCCTCCACCTCGGCCACCTGCAGGCCGCCGGACCGGTGGCCGACATCGTGGGCGGGGCGGCTTCGGTCGTCGTGGACGTCACCGACGTCAGCCGAGCCGAGACGCTGCTCGCGGGGCTCGAGGTGGGTGCGGTGGCGCGGCACAACGGCGGCCTCGTCGTCGACCTGGACGGGGTGCCCCGCACCCGGCTGGTCCGGACTCTCGTGACCGGGGGCGTCGACGTGTCGCGGGTCGCGCCACGCGGGGGACTCGAAGACGTCTTCCTCGGCCTGGTGGCGCAGCGTCCGGAACAGCGGGCCGGACACGTTCCGGACGAGGAGTCCGGTGACCAGAGCGCGGGTGTCGCGACTCGGGGGCGGGACGGAACGAGCGGACCGCCATGCTGACCGTACGGACAGAGATCCGCCGGCAGTTGTCGCTCCGGCGGACCAAACTCGCCCTCGGCCTCGCGCTGGCGCTGCCCGTCGTCCTGGTCGCGGCGTTCGAACTCGGTGGCAACGACCAGGACGACACCCTCTCCTTCGCCGCGCTGGCGACGGCCAGCGGCGGCAACTTCACCGTCTTCACCCTCGGCGCAGCGGCCGGCATCCTCCTGACCGTGATCGTCGCTCTCGTGTGTGGCGACACGGTCGCCAACGAGGCGAGTTGCGGCAGCCTGCGGTACCTGCTCGCGGTTCCGGTACCCAGGGCCCGCCTGCTTGGCGTCAAGCTCGTCGTGAGCCTGCTGATGTCCTCCCTCGCCCTCGTGATCCTCGCCGTCACGTCGCTGTGCGTGGGCGGGGCCGCGTTCGGGTGGGGTTCCCTGCGTACTCCGTACGGCGGCAACCTCGTCGGGGCTGACGCGGTGTGGCGACTCGCCGGCACGGTCGGCTACCTCGCCGTGACGCTGGTTCTCGTCGCCGCTCTGGCGTTCTGGCTGTCCACCGCCACGGACGCTCCGCTGGCCGCTGTGGGCGGCGCGGTCATGGTGATCATCGTCTCGAAGATCCTGAACCAGGTCGACGCCCTCGGCGTGATCCGAAGCCTGCTGCCGATGCACTACGCGAGCCAGTGGAGCGGGCTGTACGTGGATCCCGTGCGACTGGACGGGATGGCGAAGGGTGCGTTCTCCACCGTCGTCTACTCGGCCATCTTCTTCGCCTGCGCATGGTGGACGTTCCTGCGCAAGGACATCCTCTCCTGACCGGCCGGAGGGCTCGAGCCCCGGCCGTGCCCCGTATGTTCGATACCACCGGTAGATCCCGAAAATACTTGCCGGTCGACCTCCACTGATGTCGTATCCGATGGGCCGCCGATCGTCTTACCAGGAAAGGCCACGCGGAGGTGCAGGAGCGGACTCCACTGAGTCCGCCCCCTCGCAGGCCACAGCTCGACGTAAGGAGAACCCGGATGTCCTCGACAGCCAGCCCCAACCCGATCCCGGATTCCTACCGGAGAGTCACGCCAGCACTCGTCGTCCGCGGCGCCGCCCAGGCCCTGGACTTCTATGCCGAGGTGTTCGCAGCGACCGAACGGATGCGTTTTCCAGGTCCTGATGGCACGATCGTCCACGCCGAGATCGAGATCGGCGACTCGGTCGTCATCGTCGAGGACGAATCGCCACAGATGGGGACCAAGGCGCCGCCGGTCACCGGGCTCGATGGATCCCCCGCCTTCCTGTTCGTCTACGTTGAAGACGTCGACGCCACCATCGAGCGCGCGGTGAAACTCGGCGCGGAACTCAAGCGGCCTCCGCAGGACCAGTTCTACGGTGACCGGGACGGCTACCTCATCGATCCGTTCGGCCATGGCTGGACCATCGCCACGCATGTGGAAGACGTCTCGGCTGAGGAGATGATGCGCCGCATGGCCGCCTTCTCCGATCAGACCTGACCCACACCACGCCGTCGTGGTGGCGTCCACGCGCCACCTGTCCAGGACTCGTAATGGAGTGAAGACCAGATGAAGTATGTGCTGTTGTTCGTCGAAACCGAGCAGTACATAAACGAACTGCAGGCCATGGGGCAGACCGAGCGCGAGCGGGCCTATGCCCGCGTCCACGAATGGTTCGCCGACCACGCCGATGTCGTCCGAGGAGGCGCCAAGCTGCAGTCACCGGCCACCGCAACCACGGTCCGGCTTGGTGGCGGTGAGCCGATCGTCACCGACGGCCCCTTCGTCGAGGGCAAGGAAGTTGTCAGCGGCTACACCGAGATCGAGGTCGACGACCTGGACGCAGCGCTTCGGATGGTCAGGACCTGGCCGGGCTGCCCGACCGTGGAAGTGCGCCCGCTGGAATCATGAACCACCTGCCCGAGAAGGCCTCGCATGCCGAGCTGGCCCGCGTCGTACGCGAGCACGCGGGCCAGCTCGCCGCCGCCCTGGTCCAGGTCACCGGCGACTTCGCCACCGCGGAGGATCTGGTCCAGGACGCCGTCGTGGCCGCCCTGCAGCGCTGGCCGACCGACGGAATTCCGGCCCGACCGGATGCCTGGCTGTTCACCGTCGCCCGGCGGCGCGGCGTCGACCTGCTCCGCCGCGATGGCAACTACCGGACCAAGCTGGCGCAGGTGCAATGGCCGGTCCAGCCCGAACCCGACGACCGGCTTCGGCTGATCTTCACCTGCTGCCACCCGGCTCTCCCACAGGAGGCGCAGATCGCCCTCACGCTGCGGGTGGTGTGCGGACTGACCACGGCGCAGATCGCGCGTGCCTTCCTGATCCGGGAGACGACCGTTGCGCAGCGGATCACCCGGGCCAAGCGAAAGATCAGCCTGGCAAAGATTCCGTACCGGATGCCGGCTGAGGACGAACTCGCCGAACGGCTGAGCCAGGTGCTCGCGGTCATCTACCTGGTTCTGAACGAGGGCTACCTGTCGACCGCCGACCACGCGCACTCACGTGACCTCGTTGACGACGCCGACTGGCTGGCGTCCCTGCTGCACCAGCTCGTCCCCAACGAGCCCGAAGTAGCCGGCCTGCTCGCCCTGATCCGCCTCCACCGCGCCCGCGACGCTGCCCGCTTCGGAGTGGGCGGCGACCTGATACTCCTGCCGCACCAGGACCGGTCCCGGTGGGACCACAAGGCGATCGCCGACGCCACCCGGCTGTTGAGCATCGCCGCCAGACAACATCGTCCGGGCCCGTATCAGCTCCAGGCAGCGATCGTCGCCTGCCATGCCGAAGCACAACGTTGGGAAGACACCGACTGGGAGCAGATCGTCCTGCTCTACGACATGCTGCTTCATCTCGCACCCTCGCCGGTCGCCCGCCTCCACCGGGCGATCGCCCTGCGCTACACCGCAGGGCCCGCGGCCGCGATGAAGGAACTCGACACACTCGGTGAAACGCTGCAGCGCTACCACCTCTACCACGCCACTCGCGCCGAGCTACTGCGCGAACTCGGTCAGCTCGACCAGGCACACGCCGCGGACGTGCAAGCCCTCCAGCACACGACCAACCCCGCCGAACAAGCCATCCTCCAGCAACGGCTCACCTGGACCTAGCACCATGCGCGTGCTGGTCACTGCCGCATCCTTGGATCGTGCGTGGGGTCGGCGAACATGGGCGGGCAGCCGTCATCGATGGCTTCGGGGCGCAGTTCGTAGTGCCACGGTTCATTGCGGTAGATCTGGCACAGCCCGTACTCCGCGCCGTGCTCGGAGAGCCACGTCGTGGCATCGGAGGGCCCGATGTCGATCGCGTCCCCCGACACGTGAGGAGAGGTGTCCGCGGTGGCCACCCACCGGGCAGCTTCCTCTTCCGAGCCGTACTCGGAGATGGCCTCACGAAGCAGCTGATCCTGGTACGCAGGGGTTCGCCAGCCACTCTTGACGTGGAACTCGACCCCGTCGTCTGCGGCGGCGGCTGCGGCTTGGCGGAGGGCAGCGAGCAGATCGGGATCAAGGTTGGCCACGGCCGGAAACTCGTCCTCGAAGATCGTCACGCCACCAGGGACGGCGCCATCTGCCACATCGCGGTCGCCAAGCGCAGGACGGTGGTCGCCGCGAGGGTGCATAGGTCTCCGCTGACGATCCGCAGCCGCCGAAGGGGTGTCGGTGGCCGCCGCGTCGGTGGGTTGTGCTGCGCCCGAGGAGGAGGCCAGCGACTGGCAGATGAGAACGCCGAAAAGCGTCGCGCTGAGGGTGACAAGGGCGACAATATGGGCGGCGAGGATGGTCGATCGGGTACGGCGGGCCGGTGTTCGTGCTGGTTCGCTGTAGGCCATGCCCGCAGTCAACGCAGCGTGGTGTTCTCACCACGTATGTGGATTTCGATATGCCGACGATATGCTCCGGCTCGTAGCATCGAGAGTGTGCGTGTGTTGATCGTCGAGGACGAGCCCTTTCTGGCAGAGGCCATCCGCGACGGCCTACGCCTGGAAGCGATCGCGGCCGATATCGCCGGTGACGGCGACACCGCTCTGGAACTGCTGAGCATCAATGCCTACGACATCGCCGTCCTCGACCGGGACATTCCTGGGCCAACCGGTGACGAAGTCGCCAAACGCATCGTCGCCTCCGGCAGCGGCATTCCGATCCTCATGCTCACCGCTGCCGACCGGCTCGACGACAAGGCCTCCGGGTTCGAGCTCGGTGCCGACGACTACCTCACGAAGCCCTTCGAACTTCAAGAGCTCGTCATGCGGCTCAGGGCGCTCGACCGCAGGCGCGCCCACAACAGGCCACCCGTGCGAGAGATCGCCGGTCTGCGGCTGGATCCGTTCCGCCGCGAGGTCTACCGCGACGGCCGGTACGTCGCGCTGACCAGGAAGCAGTTCGCCGTGCTCGAAGTCCTCGTCGCCGCCGAAGGGGGAGTGGTCAGTGCCGAAGAGGTCCTGGAGCGTGCATGGGATGAGAACGCCGACCCGTTCACCAACGCCGTGCGCATTACGGTTTCGGCCTTGCGCAAACGGCTCGGCGAACCCTGGCTGATCGCCACGGTGCCCGGCGTCGGCTACCGCATCGACACTGCACCCGGCCCCGGACGTGCGGGATCCGACCGTGAATAGGGCGCCTGGATTGAGCGTTCGCCTCAAACTCACCCTCAGCTATGCCGGATTCCTCATGGTTGCGGGTGCCCTGATGCTCGCCGCCGTGTGGGCGGTCCAGGCGCGGTATCTGGACGACGGTGTGACCATAGGCGGGCTCCCGTGGCTCGGAGGACCGAGCCGCTCCGACCCCCTGCGTGGTTTCGGCCTGGCTGCGGCCATGGTCATGGCGTTCCTTCTGGTGTTCGGTCTGCTGGGTGGGTGGATTCTCGCCGGCCGCATGCTCGCGCCCCTGGACCGCATCACCGACGCCGTCCGCTTGGCCGCGAACGGTTCGCTCTCCCACCGAATCCGGCTACCGGGCCGCGGAGATGAGTTCCGCGAACTCGCCGACACCTTCGACGCCATGCTCGCTCGGATCGAGACAAACGTCGCCGAACAACAGAGATTCGCGGCCAACGCCTCCCACGAACTGCGCACCCCGCTGGCGATCACGCAGACCCTTCTCGACGTGGCCCGCAACGATCCGAACCGCGACGCCGGCGAACTCGTCGAGCGTCTCCACTTCGTCAACGCCCGAGCGATCGACCTCACCGAAGCACTGCTTCTGCTGAGCCGTGCGGACCAGCGATCCTTCACCCGCGAGTACGTCGACCTGTCCCTACTCGTAGAAGAGGCCACCGAAACGCTCCTCCCCCTCGCAGAAAAACGCGGCCTCGCCATCGAGACCTCCGGCGACCTCACCCCCACCATCGGCTCACGCGCGCTCCTGCTACAGCTGACGACGAACCTCGTGCACAACGCGATCGTCCACAACCTGCCTGACCAGGGCAGAGTGTGGGTCACCACCAGCGTTCACCCCGGGACTGTGGTGCTCAGAGTCGAGAACACCGGCGAGAAGCTCCTCCCACAATTGGTTTCCACGCTTGTCGAGCCGTTTCAGCGCGGGACCGAACGCATACGCACCGACCACGCAGGTGTCGGCCTCGGCCTGGCCATCGTCAAGAGCATTGCCCAAGCCCACGACGGGACCCTCGCGCTCACACCCCGGCCCGCTGGCGGGCTCCGCGTCACGGTGCAACTACCCGCCGCACCACCGCACACTGAGGGTTTGCGAGGGGACGCGTCGCCCCTCCCAACCATTGTTCAAAACTGAGAGACACGCCTAGAGAGAGGCCGCGGCGACGGCCGCTTCGAGCTCCTCGAATGCCTCGGACAGGTCGCTGCTCAGCCAGTGTTCGGGCTGGAGGTGGACGACGACGGAGGTGGGGCCGAGGGTCCGTTGCACGTACACGGCGAGCTCGGCCTCCTGCAGGTACCGAGCCGCGATCGTGGTGACGTCATCGCCGGTCGGCTGCTCGTTCCAGTGCGCGGGGCCTTCGACGGTCACATAGCGGTAGGGGCGGTCCTCGGCCTGGACGCTGAGGCTGAACCGTCCGGCGGCCCGGAGCAGGCGGTCCTTCAGCGTTCCTCGCTCCATCCAGACACGCACGTCGCCGCCCGGGCTGTAGTCGTACCAGACCGGCACCGCGAGTGGGGCCCGACCGTCGCGGGCGACCGCAAGTGTTCCGACGCGGGGCTCGGCGAGGAACCTCTCACGTGCTTCGGCTGTCATGGGCATCGGCTGATCTCGCTTTCGCTCGTGGGTGGTTCGAGATCCAGCCAACCGAGAAGGTTCGAGACAGACGATGGCTGTACGTCTGCATTCGATGTCTGTGCGTCTACGCTGGACGGCGTGGATGCGTTGACGGACCTACTCGACCGCACACGTGCCCGCGGTGCTGTGGTGGGACAGAGCTATCTCACTCCGCCCTGGTCGTGGCGCTTCGCGGACGCCGCACCACTCACGGTGGTGGCCATGGTGCGCGGAACGTCCTGGATCGACGTCGGCGACGGTCCGGCCAGGATTGCCGCCGGGGGCATCGCGGTGGTCCGTGGGCCGGAGTCCTTCGTCGTCGCCGATCCGCCGGAGACGCCGGTGCAGGTCGTGATCAGCCCGGACGACACGTGCCGGGACCCTGAAGGTCGTGACATCGGTGCGGCGCTGGCGCTGGACACCCGCACCTGCGGGGATGGGCCGGGCAGCCCGGCTCTCCTGCTGTTCGGGGAGTACCGCGTGCGCGGTGAGGTCGACCGGCGGTTGCTGGCGGCGCTGCCGCGACTGATCACCGTCGCCGGGCACGAGATCACCGACTCACCCCTTGCCCTCGTGGCCGCAGAGATCGCCCGCGACGAGCCCGGTCAACAGGCCGTCCTCGACCGGCTGCTGGACCTCCTTCTCATCCGCGGGCTGCGCGCGTGGTTCGCCCGACCGGATGCGCAACCTCCGTCGTGGTACGCCGCCCGTACCGACCCGCTGGTGGGCGAGGCGCTCCGGCTTCTGCACGACGACCTCGCGCATGCGTGGACGGTAGGCGAGCTCGCGACCAAGGTCGGCTTGTCGCGCGCGGCATTCGCTCGGCGCTTCGACCAGCTCGTCGGCGAGCCGCCGATCGCCTACCTCACCGGATGGCGGCTCTGCACTGCCGCCGACCTGCTCGCCGACACCGACCACACCGTCGACACGATCGCGCGGCAGGTGGGGTACGCGAACGCGTACGCCCTCAGTGTGGCGTTCACCCGCCACTACCAGGTCCGGCCGAGCGACTACCGCCGGTCGAGGCGGGCCCGCTCCGACTGATCGCGGCGCCACGGGCGTTCGTCGTCGCCGTGGCGGCGACCGTCGACTTTTGTCGCGCACCGCCGAGTCACCACGCGACCATTGTCATTCGATAGCAAGTGAGCGATAATCGATGGATGCAGGCTGCTCTTCGATTGGTCGAGGCTGCCGACGTGCTGGTCGTCGGAGCCGGGTTGGCGGGGCTTCACACTGCGACGCTGCTCGCCCAGCGAGGCCACGAGGTGCTGCTCGTCGAACGGCGTCCCAGCCTCACGGGCGCGATTCGTACCACTGGGATCTTCGTTCGCAGAACGCTCGACGATTTCCCGTTGCCTCCCGAGTGCCTCGGTCCTCCGATTCGGCGAGTGGTGCTCTACCCACCTGGGCTGCGGCGCCCGGTGACCCTCGTCAGTGCGCGCGATGAGTACCGGGTGGGCGACATGGGGCCCCTCTACGCAGCGGCGGCCGATGCCGCGACCGACGCCGGCGTCCGGATAGCGCTGGGCACTCGCTATGCCGGTCGGCGAGACCGCACCTACCTCCTGACCGGCCGGGACGGACCGACCAGGGTGCGGGCACGGTTCGTGGTCGGCGCCGACGGAGCCCGCTCACGGGTCGCCCGCGACCTCGACCTGGACCGCAACCACCATCTGCTGATCGGTGCCGAAGAAGTCTTCGAGATCCCGCGCAGCGAGGAACCGCCGACCTTCCACTGCGTGCTCGACCCGTCGCTCGCTCCCGGCTACCTGGCGTGGGTCGTCAACGACGGGCGGCATGCCCACGTCGGCACGGCCGGCTACGCCGACCGCTTCCCCGACGGTCTCCGCCGGGCCCTGGAGCGGTTCGGCACCTCGGCACCTGGGCTGCCGAGCACGCCCCGCCCTGACGAGGTGGAGCGACGTGGGGGTCCCATCCCGGTCGGTGGCCTGCTGCGCCGGATCAGCTGTGCCGACGGACTTCTGGTGGGGGATGCGGCGGGTGCGGTCTCGCCGCTCACCGCTGGCGGCCTCGACCCGTGCCTGCGACTGTCGGACTTCGCTGCCACGATCCTGCACGACTCCCTGCGATCCGGGCGGACGGACGCGCTGACTCACTTCGACGGAGCCGCACTGCGTGCCCGTTTCCGCGGAAGGCTGATGCTGCGCAGGGGATTGGCCCAGGTCCGCACGCCTGCCCTTGCAGCGGCGGCGTTCACCCTGCTGCGTACGCCGATGGGGCAGGCCGCGGCCCGCCGCATCCTGTTCGGCGACAGGTCGTTTCCGGCACCCGGACGTGGATGAAGACAGCCACATGGCCTACTGCAGCCAGGTCAGAGGCCGTGCCGCCGGTGGGCTCGGTCTGAGCGCCGGTCTCAGGTGGGCGCTGCGCTGCGGTCGTTGACGGCTCGACGGCCGCGGTTGTTTCACTCCTTCAGCAGGGCGCGGGCGGTGGCAACGTCGGTGACGATGACATTCACCCACCCGCCAATGATCGCCGCACGAATCGCCTCGTGCTTGCGTTCGCCTCCGGCCAGCCCGACCCGCCGGGGGATCGCCCGGAAAGTGTCGGGGTCGATGCCGACGACGCGGCTGTTCAGATCGCTGCGGATCAGATCTCCGGTCGCGGTGAAGAAGCGGTGGCAGACATCGCCGACGGCGTGCGCGGCCAGGAGCTGCTCCTGGTCATCCGGCGCGATCGCGTTGCCACTCTGCCGCAGCAGGGGAGATGGTTGGACGCTGCCGATACCCACCAGTGCCATGGTCAGGTTGGCCCACTCCTCGGCCATCGATTCCATCGCCGGGTCGTTGAGCAGGCTCTTGCGGATGGCCGAGGTCTGCACCAGCCCAGGGGCCTGCACGTACGTCGGTGCAGCACCGATCAGCTCGGCGAGCTGACCCAGCAGCCGGTTGGCCTGGGCCTGGACGGCGGACACGCCGACACCGCCGACCAGCTGGATGACACGCTCCGCCCCTGCGACGCGGAGCGGGCGCAGCCGATCCACCGCCGCCAGCAGGGTCTGACTCCACGACGAAATACCGATCCGCTCCCCGCCGGTCAGGGTGGCCTCGAGATAGGTGGCTCCCGCAGACCCGATGCCGGTGAGGATCTCCTGCTCCCCACCGTCCACGTCGACAACGACCGCCTCGCGCAGCCCGTACCGATGCTCGAGGGCCTCTTCCAGAACGGTGTGCACGCCCTGCGAGACCACGACAACGGTCCGCACGATGCCCATCTCGGTGGCTCGTTTCAGCAGCCGGGACACTTTTGCCTGGGAGACGTGCAGGGCGTCGGCGATGTCGGCCTGCCGGATCCCCTGCTCGTGGTACATGTGTGCGATCTTGGTGATCAACCGCACCTGCGCATCGGGGGCCAGTCGACTGCCGCTGGACGCGTGCACAGCCATCACGATCCGCCCCACTTCACGGTTGCTGGAGAGTCATCATCGGCCATTGTCCATCCTGTCGTTCACCGGTATGGGTCGCGGCGCCGCCGGGTCAGCGCTTGCGGGCTCTGACTGCTGCCACCTCGTCCGCCCAGTGCTCGCGGCGTCTCCTACGAGTCTCGTCGTCGAGCGTCGATGTGAAGATCCGGGCTGGTATGCGCTGCTCGGCCCAGCTGGTAGTGCTCCCCAGACTCTGCCAGGCCAGCTGCGCCGCACCCAGCGCGGAGAGCTCGGCGACGTCGGCCACCTCCACCGGGTGGGCAAGGAGGTCGGCCTGGGTCTGCATCAGCAGGCCGGCGACAACGGCGCCGCCGTCAGCTCGCAGGACGCTCAGCGGGGGGTCGGTGCCTTCGATGGCATCCGCGATGTCGCAGACCTGGTGCGCGACGGCGTCGACGGCCGCTCGCGCCAGGTGCGCTCGGGTGGTGCTACTGCTCATCCCGGTGAAGGCGGCGCGCGCGTTGCGGTCCCAGTGCGGCGCGCCGAGGCCGGAGAAGGCGGGCACCAAGGTCACGTCACCGGCGTCGGGAACCGTCCCGGCCAGGTCGACCAGCTCGGCGACGCTGCCGAGCCCGAGCATCGAGCCCGTCCAGGCGAGAGCCGCGCCAGAGGAGACGATGTTGCCTTCGCGGGCGTAGACCGGGCGGTCGGTGAGCCAGGCAAGCGTCGTCGGTACGGGGGATTGGCCTGGGTCGAACTGATGGATGGGAGTCATCAGCGATGATCCGGTGCCGTAGGTGGCCTTGGCCATGCCCACCTCCGTACACCCCTGTCCGTACAACGCCGCATGGGAGTCGGCGAGTACGGCGGCGATGGGGGTCCCGTCCGGCACGCCGGGGACACCGACCGTGGTGCCGAAGTCGCCGTTCGAGGCGACGACCTTCGGAAGGCTCCCGCGCGGCACGTCGAAGGCGTCCAACAACGGGTCGGACCATTCGAGGTCGATGACGTCGTAGAGCAGCGTGCGGCCGGCGTTGCCAGCCTCGGTCACGTGTCGGCGGTGGCCGGTCAGGCACCAGATCAGCCAGGAGTCGACGGTTCCGACACAGATGTCGGCCGCGGGGGTAGCGGCCGCCGTTGAGAGTAGCCAGTTGATCTTCGGGGCCGAGAACATCGCGTCGACTCTGAGCCCGGTGCGGTCGCGGGCAAGGTCGCCGATGCCGGCCGGAAGTCTTTCGCACCACGCGGACGTCCGGATGTCCTGCCAGCCGATCAACGGCCCGAAGGGCCGGCCGGTGCTGCGCCGCCAACCCACCACGGACTCGCGCTGGTTGGTCAGAGCGACCGCGACGACATCGGTGGTCCCCGCGGCCGCTCGGCAGCGTTCGACAGCGGTCACCACGCTGGACCAGAGCTCTTCCGCATCCTGCTCGGCCCAGCCCGGACGAGGGAGGGAGAGGTTGACCGGTGTCGAGCCGGTGGCGAGCACCGTTCCGGACTCGTCTACCAGGATCGCCTTGGAGTTGGTCGTGCCCTGATCGATGGCCAGCACGGCTTGTTTCGGAGCCATCCACCTTCCCTTCGTTCGTACGCGCAGGCTTCCCCCGACGGCATATCTGCGGCCGCATCACTCGATCGCCTCGACTGGGCGCCGTGCCTCCCCCGGATTCTGCAGTGGCCTATTGACATCACGCCAGCCGTAATTGATAGATTATGCGGCCTTGAATCATTATTCAATCCTTCAAGGGTGGTTATCTGATGAGGCCGACGCGGCGCCGCGTGATCATCAACACCGATGCCAAGAACGAGGCGGACGACCAGTTCGCGATCGTTCACGGGATGTTGTCGCCGACGCTCGACGTGCGCGGGCTGATCCCGGCCCACTTCGGCACCCGGCGCTCGGACCGGAGCATGGAGGAGTCGCGCGAGGAGATCGACCTCCTGCTGGACCTGCTCGACCTCACCGGCAAGGTCACTGTCGCCAATGGCGCGCCGACCGGCATCCCGGACGAGCAGACCCCGCTGGACTCGCCGGGCGCCCGGCTGATCATCGAGGAGTCAAAGCTGGCCTCCGAGGGCGATCCGCTCTTCGTGGCGTTCCTCGGACCGCTGACCGACATGGCCTCGGCGATTCTGCTCGACCCGGAGATCGTGGACCGAGAGGTGATCGTGATCTGGATCGGCGGCCGCGGGTACGACGGGATGGCGCCGGGATGGCGTGGGATCGAGTTCAACCTGTCCAACGACATCCACGCCGCCAACGTGGTGTTCGGCTCCGGCATCACCATCTGGCAGGTGCCTAGCGATGTCTACAGCAAGGTGTCTGTGAGCTATGCCGAACTCGACGAGAAGATCGGCGACGCAGGTCCGCTCGGGCACTACCTGATCAAGCAGCTCCACGAGTGGAACGCTACCTATCACCCCGAGCCGATCGAGTCTCGCTCGCTCGGCGACTCGCCGGCCATCGCCCTGATGCTCTACCCGACCAGCGGCGCCATGCGGGTCCGGCCGGCGCCGCGGTTCGGGGTCGACGGCTGGTACCTGCCTGGTTCCAACAACCCCATCAGTGTGTGCGAGTACATGGACGTGCGCTTCCTGTTGGAGGACATGTTCGCCAAGATCCGCGCCTTCGGCCGCAAAACCCGGTGACCCGACTCACATATCGGTGACTCCCGACCCATACGAGGACGCCATCGCCCTTGCGCATAGAGGAGAATGACATGACCGCCAGGTCGCTTACTCGACGGGGATTCCTCGGACTGTCGTCCGCCACCGTGGCTGGACTGAGCCTCGGTGCCTGCACCGGCGCCTCCACCACCAGCAGTGGTTCGTCGGCGCCGGCCTCGAACAAGCTCCGCGTCTTCACCTATGAAGGCGACGAGACCATCGGTCTCTTCAAGGCCCAACTGAAGAAGTTCGACGAGCAGAACGGCACCACCACGACGGTCGGAAGTCTGCCCGGCTCGGGCGCGGCCGTGTATCCGGACAAGCTCCGGACCGAGCTGCTCGGCGGCAGCGGCCCGGACGTCTGGCGGATCTGGGGCGGACAGATCGGTGCGCCGTTCGCCACCGCCAAGCAGGCGCTGGATCTGGCGCCGTACTACCAGAAGTACGGCTGGGACTCGTTGATCAACACCGCCGCGATCGACGGCATGACGTTCGATGGTGTCAAGGCAGGGTTGCCGTTCATGTCGCTCGGCCTCGGCGCCTGGTACAACAAGGCGCTACTGGAGAAGGCCGGCGTCACCGCCACCCCGACCAGCTACGCCGAGCTGGAAGAGATGAACGACAAGCTCGTCGCCGCCGGCACCACGCCGTGTGGCCTGGCCGGCAAGTACGGCTGGAACATCATGCGCCTGTTCGAGTACCTCCTCGAGCACACGGCAGGTCCCGAGCTGCACGACAAGCTGCTGGTCGGCGACGAAAGCTGGGACCGTCCAGAGGTCGTCGAGGCGTTCACGCTGTTCAAGAAGTGGCAGGACAAGAAGTGGGTGCCGGAGGGTGCACTCGGGATGGACCCGGCCGACGTCGAACCTGGTTACGTGCAAGGGAAGAACGGTTACACGATCATCGGCCCATGGACGGAGTCCGTCGCCATCCTGTCGGCCGAGAAAGATCCCGCCGACTTCGGCAACTTCGAACTGCCCACCGACCACAAGCCGGCGCGCCATTCCGGCTTCGTCGAGGGCTACATGATCAACGCGAAGTCCCCCAACGCAGACAAGGCGGCTGCCTTGCTCGACTTCCTCGCCAAGCCGAAGACGCAAAAGGCACTGCGGAACACGGCGTCGACGGTGAAGGGTGCCGAGCCGGACCCGAAGGAGCTGCCGCTGGCCTCGGAGTGGTCGCAAAAGTACGGCAGCAATCCCTTCTACACGATCCAGGACCAGGCCTTCCCCAAGAAGCAGGCTGACGAGTACTTCACCGTGCAGAGCGACATCCTGCAGGGTTCGGTGACACCAGCGGAGGCCGCCGCGAGGATGCAGGAAATCGTGTCCGCCTGGGCCAAGGGCTGATCTGGGCACCTCATGGCGACGCTCACAGCCGATCGTGCCGCCGCCGCAGGGCGGCCGCGACGACAACGATCGAAGGGAAGCGGGGGAGGCTGGTGGCATGCGTGGCTGTTCGCTGTTCCGGCCTTGGCGGTCTACGTCGTCTTCCTGGTCTATCCGTCCCTGTCCTCGTTGTGGTTCAGCTTCACCGACTGGGACGGTTTGAGTCCGACGTACAACATCATCGGGTTCGACAACTACACGCGCCTGCTCGACGACCCGGTGGTGCTCACCGCCGCTACGAACAACCTGCTCTGGTCCGTGGTGACGATCACTTTCCCGGTCGGGCTCGGCCTGGCGCTGGCCCTGGCGCTGAACGGCAAAGTGCATGGCAAGCCGGTCTTGCGGCTGATCTTCTACACACCGGGCGTGCTGCCTCTGGTGTCGATCGCCTCGATCTGGGGCTGGTTGTACAACCCGCAGTACGGCGCGATCAACTCGACCCTCCGCCTGATCGGACTGGACGGACTGGCCCAGCCCTGGCTCGGCCAGGACTCCACGGCGCTGTGGGCGGTGATGGTCCCGGCAATCTGGCTGCGGACCGGGTTCCCGATGCTGCTCTATCTCGCAGCCCTGCAAGGGATTCCGGATGAGCTCTACGAGGCTGCCACCGTCGACGGCGCCAGCCGCCTGCGACAGTTCTGGCACATCACCATGCCGAGCCTGCGGCCGGCGCACTACATCGTGCTGGCGTTGTCCTTGATCGACTCGTTCAAGGTCTTCGACATGATCTATGCGATGACGTACGGCGGTCCTGGAACGTCGACGCAGGTCATGGGCACGTGGATGTACGCCAACGTCTTCCAGTACTACCAGGCGGGTTACGGCACGGCCATCGCCGTCGTGATCACCCTGGTGGCGATCGCGGTAGGCATTCCGTATGTACGGTCACAGACCAGGGAGCACACCTCATGACCTCCCTCGCGCCGGTGCACTCCCCACCTTCGGTCGCGGTGACCGGGGAAGAGCGATCGACCCGCCCACCTGGAGGCAAGGGTGGCATCGTCCTCACGACCGTGCTGGCCGTCGTCGCGATCTTCTGGATCTCACCGCTGGCGCTCCTGGTTGTCACCGCCGTCCGGCCGCTGGCGGACTTCATCGGCAACGGACCGCTGTCCTGGCCGTCGGAGTTCACCTGGACGAACTTCTCCGACGCCTGGGACATCGGCAACTTCGCGACCACCTACCGCAACAGCGCACTCATCACGATGGTCAAGGTGCCCCTCGGTGTGCTGATTTCCGCAATGCTCGGCTTCGCACTCGCCAAGCTGCAGATGAAGTTCCGGCGGACAGTGATGTTCTCGGTCTTTCTCGGTCTCACCATCCCGATCTACATCACGATCGTGCCGGTGTTCATCATGATGAAAACCGCCGGTGCGACGGACAGCATCGCCGGCCTGATCGGGCCGTACCTCGCATTCGGCATCCCGTTCGAGGTGTTGGTCCTGCAGTCGTTCTTCCGTCAGGTTCCGGACGAGATCATCGAGGCGGCCAAGGTCGACGGCGCCGGCAACTGGCGGATCTTCTTCACCGTCATGCTGCCGCTGTCCGCACCGGCCCTGATAACCGTGGCGATCCTGGACGCGGTGGCGACCTGGAACGAGTTCCTGTTCGCCCTGATCCTGCTCAACTCCGACGCCCACAAGACGATCCCGGTGGGACTGCTCAACTTCCAGGGCCAGTTCGCCAACAACACCACCGGCCTCGCCGCGGGGATTCTCATCGCCGTGGTTCCGATTCTGATCGCGTACACGCTGTTGCAACGCTGGATCGTCGGCGGACTGACCGCTGGGGCGACCAAGGGATGACGACCACAGCCGACGGACGACCAACCACCTCCGAGGGGGAGTGAGCACGATGACAGATCTGCCGGTCTTCGGTGCGGGCATCTGGCACTTCGCGACCTACAAGGACCGCTATGCCACCGACGGCTACGGTCCACCGGTCGGCCTGTTGGAACAGATCGATCGCGCGGGTGCCGTGGGAGACCTGTCGGTCGTCGACCTCAACTGGCCGTTCGCCGGCTTCGACGGGACGTTGGACGACGTGAAGGCTGCGCTGTCGAGGAACGGGCTCGAGGCGATTGCCATCACCCCGGAGATCTACACCCGGGACTTCGTCAAGGGTTCGTTCACTCACCCCGACCCGGCGGTTCGCAAGCGGGCGCTCGACCTGATGCACCACGCGACCGACGTGGCCAAGGATCTCGGCTGCTCCTACGTCAAGCTGTGGCCCGGCCAGGATGGCTGGGACTACCCCTTCCAGGTGAACTACCACGACATCTGGCAACTCGCGCTCGACGGCCTACGGGAGCTCTGCGCAGCTCATCCGGAGATCAACTTCGTGATCGAGTACAAGCCGCGTGAACCGCGAGTCAAGATCATCTTCTCCAGTGTCGCGCGAACGCTCCTCGGCATCGAGAAGATCGGGCTGCCGAACCTCGGCATCCTCCTCGACTTCGGACACTCGTTGTACGGCCTGGAAACCCCGGCCGACGCGGCGCAGCTGGCGATCGACTACGGCAGGCTGTTCGCGATCGACGTCAACGACAACCTGCGCGGCTGGGACGACGACATGGTGGTCGGATCCGTCCATCTGGTGGAGACCTTCGAGTTCTTCCACACCCTGCGCAAGAACAACTGGCAGGGCGTCTGGCAGCTGGACCAGTTCCCGTTCCGGGAAGACTGCGTGGAGGCCGCCAGGCAGGCCATCCGTTTCCTGAAGGCGGTGCACCGCGCGCTCGACACCCTCGACGACTCGGCGCTCGCGGCGGCGCAGGCCGACCACGATGCGCTGGCTGCTCAAAGGCTCGTCCAGCGGGCGCTGCTCACCTCGATGGCCGGCACGGAGGACACATGACCGAACGCAGTGAGGTCATTCATGAGCACAGCACCTTGGTCGTGAGACCGACGAAGGAGGTCTCATGACCAAGGCCCTTCCGAGGATCGATCCCGCGTCGGGAGGCGGTCTTTCCACTGCGCACACGACCATGCCGGTGCTCCGCCGGCTGGAAGCCCATGCCAGCAGGCCAGCGAAGGTGGCCCACATCGCCGAGGCGGCCCGACAGATCCGGATCCAGGACCTCAAGCTGGTGTACCACGCTGGCGCCGGCCACATCGGTGGGGACTTCTCCGCGATCGACATCCTGGCCACGCTGTACGGTGCGGTACTCGCCATCACCCCCGCGACGGTCGACGATCCGGAGCGGGACCGGTTCGTGCTGAGCAAGGGACACGTCGCCGGCGCGCTGTACACCACGCTGGCAGCCTTCGGCTTCCTGCCGGTCACCGATCTGGCCACTTTCCTGAAGCCACTGTCGGCCCTCAACGGCCATCCCAACCGGGCGAAGGTGCCGGGCGTGGAGGCCAACACGGGACCACTCGGCCACGGCCTGCCGATCGCTGTCGGCCACGCACTGTCAGCCAAGCTCGACGTGTCTCTACGTCGTACGTACGTGCTTGTCGGCGACGGCGAACTGCAGGAGGGCAGCAACTGGGAAGCGATGATGGCGGCGTCGCAGTACCAGCTCGACCGCCTGACCGTGATCGTCGACCGCAACCGGCTCCAGCAGGGCGCGACGACCAAGGAGACCAACGACCTTGATCCGCTGTGGGACAAGGCGACGGCGTTTGGTTTCGCCGTGGTGGAGGTCAATGGTCATGACCATGGCGAGCTGCTCGAGGTGTTGTCCGCCGTGCCGTTCCGACCAGGGAAGCCGACGTTCGTGATCGCCCACACCCACAAGGGCCACCCGATCTCGTTCATGAGCAACAACGTCGCGTGGCACCACAAAGTGCCAGACGACGCGGAGTTCCAGCAGGCGTTGACCGAGCTCGAGGCCGTAGGGAACGCCCGGATCGGCAGGGAGCTGGGATGACTGAATCCATCGTCGACGGTGGTGACGAGCTACCTCATCTGTCGGTCGCCGACGGACCACGCTACGACTGCCGTGACGCGTATGTCGCCACTCTCTCCGAGCTCGCTCATGACGACCACCGGATCGTCGGCGTGGTGAACGACTCGATCGGATCGAGCAAGCTGAACAGCTTCCGGAAGGCCTTCCCGGACCGGCTGATCAACGTCGGGATCGCCGAGCAGGACATGGTCGGTATCGCGGCCGGCCTGGCCAACGGAGGGCGGATCCCCTTCGTCTCGGCGGCTTCCTGCTTCCTGACCGCGAGGGCCCTGGAACAGATCAAGGCCGATGTGGCCTACTCCGACCACAACGTCAAGCTCTGCGGCATGAGCCCGGGTGTGGCGTACGGCGAGCTCGGGCCCACGCACCATTCGATCGAGGACATCGCATGGCTGCGGGCCGTCGCCAACATGACGATCATCGTCCCGGCGGATCCGATCGAAACCGCGGCCGCGCTGCGTTGGGCGGCCGGGATCGAGGGGCCGGTCTTCGTCCGGGTCAGTCGGATGCGGGTCCCGCAGGTGAACGCCGATGACTACGAGTTCGTCCCTGGCAAGGCGTTCACGATGCGGAGCGGCGACGACGTGACGTTGATCGCCAACGGCACCGTGCTCTGGCGTGCGTTGGTCGCCGCCGAGCGCCTCGCCGCCGACGGCATCTCGGCTCGGGTGCTGTCGATGCCGACCGTCAAGCCGCTCGACGTCGAGGCTGTGATCGCCGCGGCCGCACAGACCGCCGGGATCGTGACGGTCGAGGAGTCGTCGACGGCCGGTGGGTTGGGCGGGGCGGTGGCAGAGACAGTCGTCGCGCATCATCCGACCCGGGTGACGATCCTCGGCATACCGGAGTTCGCTCCGACCGGCTCCGCGGGCTATCTCCTCGACCGCTACGGGATGTCGCCTGAGGGCATCGCCGAGTCCGCTCGGCGGCTGCTCGAGCACCGGTGAGTCCAGATCCGGGCATTCGGCGGGAACAGCGGAACGGAACGCGCACTCAGGACCTCACGTCGAGGTGAAGCCCGGGGCCTTGGACTGGGCCGGTGCTGTGCTGTCGGCTACGCCGGATCGCGGTGCCGGCCCACACGGTCAGGGCCAACGCCACCAGGCTGGCGCCCACGATCGTTCCCGTTCCGACGACTGCACGTGGACATCGAAGGACGCTACGGTCGAGCCGGTGCCCAGCTGTCCCTCACTGTTGGCTCCCCATGCCAGGACTTCGCCCGGCCCTTGCGCCACCGCGGGCGAGGCGCCCATCGTCAACGACAGCGCGGTCGCCAACGCGAGAACCAGACCAGCAAGGCTGAATCCGCCGAGCTTGTGCCGTCGCGGCACCTGGTTGACAAAAGAACGCCCCCGCCCGCACCGCATACGCACGACATCCCCCGCGTCCCCACGAACGTTGTTCCTACGTCTCTTATGCTCGGGTGCGAACCCTCGCATGCCTCGACCGGCGGGTCGCCCTGCGTGGTTGGTTCGTCGTGCGGATCAGGTCAGATCGACCACGATGCGTCGTTCGGCCAGGCCCTGGGCCTGCCGCTGCCATGCATGGGGAAGCTGGTCGAGTGGAACGATCTCGTGGGAAACCGTCAGACGGCCGGCGGCGGCGTGTTGGAGCAGGGTCGACAGCGCATCGCCCCTCTGTTCGGTGTCGATCTCGTTGTTGGTGTAACCAAGGATCTTGGCCGAGCGGCTCCGCACGATGGCAGACGCGAAGGTCGCGTTCTGCCCTGCTGAGCTTCCCAGGTTGACGAATCTCGCGCCGGAAGCAAGGAGCAGCAGGGCCGCCGATGCCGGTACGCCGCAGAGCGGGTCGATGACGACGTCCACGTCGCCGTCGCAGGCCGCCGCGAGCTTTGCGGCGAGTTCGTCCACCTCGTCGTCGTCGCGGAGGGGGACCACTGCGTCGGCGCCACACGAAGCCGCGCGGTCCTGCGCGCCGGTGGAACGGCTGGCAGCCACGACCCGGCGCGCCCCGCACAGCTGGGCGGCCTGGATCGCGACCTGGCCGACGACGCTGCCACCGCCGAGCACGAGGACCTGCTCGCCCGGCTGTAGGCCGCCCTTCCAGGTCAGAGCCATCCACGCGGCCACCGCCGAAAGGCCCAGCGCTGCGACCATTGTGTCCTCGACCTGGCCGGGCAGGGCCACGAGCTCGGACTCGGGCACACTCACCTGCTCGGCCATGCTGCCGTCGCCCGGCTGCATTCCCGCGGTTGTGGGGAACCAGACCCGCGTGCCACCCGGTAGGGAGCTGGCCGCCGCGACGACGCCCACCCCCTGCACGCCAGGAACGTACGGAAGAGCGGGAGCCCCGAAGTAGGACGTGCCGGTAGCGCAGAGGATGTCGAGTGGCGTGATCGGGGCGGCCGTTGTCGTGACCAGGGCATGGCCGTCGAGGCCGGCGGGCGAGGGCCGGTCGACAAGGGCGGGGGCGGCGCCATGGCGCTCGATGACTGCTGCACGCATAGGGCTTCTCAGGTGGAGGAGTCGGGATAGGGGAGGGTGAAGTGCGCGAGCCGTCGTGCGTACTCCTGCTGGAACCCCAGCGGCTCGTGATCGCGTTCGAACATCGCGATGAACAGCGTGAGCGTGAGGAAGGGGTGCGCGCCGAGTTCGAACAGCTTCGGGTAGTCGTGCGTGGCAAGTGCCTCGCGCTCCACGGGCGCGAACTCCAGCCACGTGGTGGCCTCGGCATGCACGCAGCCCAGGATGCTGCCCGCGCGCTCGGTCTCCCACCACTGAACGGTGCCCCGCGGGTCCGCGCGGTAGCGCTCGACCAGCTCGGGGTCACGGTCCACGGTGTAGAGGAACTTGTCAACGAGGTACTTGCTCATGCTGGTCTCCTTTCGCATGACCGCTGCGGTGCCTCACTCCGGCACACCTCGTTCCTCGGCGTACCTGCGTGGGGGCTCCTCGCGCTCATGCTGTTCCCCTTTTCGCATGACCGCTGCGGTGCCTCACTCCGGCACACCTCGTTCCTCGGCGTACCTCCGTGGGGGCTCCTCGCGCTCATGCTGGTGCTCCGTTCGGATACCAGGTGAAGTACGCCTCCATGGTGTGGAAGAGGTCGAGGCTGTCCACGTGGTCGGCCTTGGCGTTCTCTCCGGCGACCCCCATCATCAGCATGAAGTCCATGAAGCCGTGGGTGGCGTTGCCCGGTGCGTGGAGGCTGTCCAGGCTCACCTCCGCCAGGCACTCCTGCAGGTTGCCGCTGCCAATCCAGTCCACGGCCTTGCGGTCGAACGCGGGATCGGGGCCGTGCTCGCCGAACTGGCGCGGCCCACCGAGCTCGAGAGAGAGGTGACCGGTGCCGATGATCGCGACCCGCTGGTCCGACGGCCAGGACTCGACCATCTCCCGGATCGCCTGCCCGAGCTGGACGAACCGTCGCGGTTGGGGTAGCGGCGGCGCGAAGATGTTGGTGTAGACGGGCACGATCGGAAGGTCGGCCTCCGGTCGCAGCGTGATGATCGGGCACGTGATGCTGTGGTCGATGCGCAGCTCGTTGCTGAACGCGAGATCGAAGCCCGCGTCCAGGCCGGACCGCAGAAGGTAGGCCGACAGGTCCTCGTGCCCGGTGAGCAGCATCCTGGGAAGGCCGAACTCGCGTTCCTCGTTGTAGAAGTTCGCGTCGTAGAACGGCGCCTTGCCGCTCAGGAACTGCGGCATGTTGTCCAGCCACAGCTGGTGGAAGTGGTCACTTCCCACCATCACCAGAACGTCGGGCCGCGCACGCGTGAGGGTCTCGCGGAAGCGCTCGATCTTCGCCACCCACTCGTCGGCGAACGGCGGACGGTCGGCGCCGGTGGACGTACTCGCCCGGTAGTAGAACGGATGGTGCGTAGAGGCGATGACCGCGACGACGGTGGCCATGGGGACTCCTTCAGCTGGACGTGTTGCTGAGTGGGTCGACATAGGTCGCGTTCCGGTCCACCGAGAGGTAGACGTCCCGCCCGATCGGGCGCCGCACCTCCTCGGCCAGCTGGCCGAGGAGCCCGGCGGCACGCGCCAGGAGGGCGAAGCCTCGCAGCAGCTCGAGCGGGAGGCCGAGGTCTGCCAGGGCGGCGCCACACACGCCGGCGCCGTTGAGCGGCAGCGTGCGGCCCAGGACACGAGGATGCACCCTGCCGATAGCCTCGAACAGCCGGAGGTGCGGTCCCTTCAACCCCTCCTGCGCGGCGATGGCGAGCAGCCGGGGAGTACGCGGGTCCTGATGCTTGTGGACCGGGTGGCCCAACCCCGGAACGAGGCGGCCGGACTCCCGTGCGTGCTGGATCGCCGACAGCGCGACCGCGTCCCACGCCGCGTCGTCGTCGAGGCGTTCCGGGCACTTGTCACGATGCTGTTCCAGGACGCCGGCCAGGAACTGGCCGCAGTCCTCGGTCACGCCGAGGAACCGCGAGCCACCGCCGAGCAGGCCGGCGGCGATCGCCCCTTGCAAGGAGTCCGGGGCGGACAGGTAGGTGAGGCGCGCGGCGATCGCGGTCGGGGTGAAGCCATGATCGGCGAGCGCGACCAGCACGGCCTCGAAGACCCGCACCTGAGCCGGGGTGGGACGTTGTTGGGTGACCAGCCAGAAGGCAAGTTCGCCGAAGCCGACGTGGCCCATCAGGTCGGCGGCGAGATCCTTGCCCAGCAACGAGATCGAGTCCGCGTCCGACATGCCGAGCGAGGTCGGGTACGTCGGTGCCTGTGGTGGCGAGGATTCGTTACCCACTCCGTTATCTCCTCTTCTTCGGTCTGCCGGGCAGCTCGGTGCCGGTCTCGTCTCAGTTGTCGTGTCCGTGTTCGTGCTGGGGGCGAGGAGCGGAGAGCCAGGCGCGTAGCTCTGCGCCGTGCTCGTCCAGGCCGGGCGGCGGCAGGTCGTAGCGGGTGGGGCTCTCGGAGAAGGTGATCGGGTTACGGACCGACGGTGTATCGCCCTCGCCCACCCGCACAACCGGGTCGAGGCCAAGCTGTTCGGCGAACGCCACGCCCTCCTCGACGGTGTTGATCGGCCCGCAGGCCACGCCCGCGGCGAGCAGGTCGCGGAACCACTCCATCCGCCCCCTCGTCCGGAGGCGCTCGACCAGCAACGGGCGAAGCTCCTCGCGGTTGGCGGTGCGGTCCTGGTTGGTGCGGAACCTGGCGTCGTCGGCGAGCTCCGGCACGCCGAGAACCTTGCAGAGATTGGCGAACTGCCGGTTGTTGCCGGCGGTGATGATCAGCTCGCCGTCCGCCGTGGGCAGCGGTTCGTACGGGAAGAGGCTCGGATGGGCGTTACCCATCCGGTGCGGTACGACGTCGCCGGCAACGTAGGCGCTGGTCTGGTTCACCATCCCGGAGAGCGCGGTCGACAGGAGGTTGACCTCGACGTGCTGGCCGGTGCCCGTTCGGTTGCGGTGCTGCAATGCGGCGAGGACACCGATCGTGGTCTGCATCCCCGACATCACGTCGAACACCGAGATGCCGGAGCGGTACGGCGGGCCTTCGGGGTCACCGGTCAGGCTCATCAGCCCCGAGATGGCCTGCACGATGAGGTCGTAGCCGGGCAGCGCGGCGCCGCCGCCGGAACCGAACCCGGTGATCGAGGCGTAGATGACGCCTGGGTTGGCGGATGCCACGCTGTCGTAGTCCAGCCCGAACTTGGCGAGGCTTCCGGGCCGGAAGTTCTCGAGCACGATGTCGGCGCGGGCCGCGAGTTCCTGGGCGAGCGCGCGGTCGTCCGGGTCGGCGAAGTCCAGCGCGATCGACCTTTTGTTGCGGTTGATGCCGAGGTAGTAGGTCGCCACGTCACCCCGCAGCGGAGGGGACCACGTCCGGGTGTCGTCGCCTGCCGGACCTTCCACCTTGACGACCTCGGCCCCCATGTCGGCCATCAGCATGCTCGCGTACGGGCCTGCCAGGATCCTGGAGAAGTCGGCCACCAGCAGGCCCGCGAGCGGACCCTTCCGCGCCGTCTCCACCGGGGTGTCTTCCGTCATGATCCCCCTCGTCCGCTGTTCGGACAACCGTCCGATAGCTTGCCAGAATCCGTCGGCGAGGGCCACGGTGTCAAGGTCGGGAGGCGGGTTCGCCCGGTCGGCTGGCGCGGCTAGGCAGCCTCGGTCAGGCGGCCTCGGTCAGGCGGCCTCGGTCAGGCGGCCTCGGTCAGGCGGCCTCGGTCAGGCGGCCGGGCCGGACGGCCGGGCCGGACGGCACCGTCAGGAGACGCTGGGTTCGACGACGGTGCGCGGCAGGGCGTCGTACCTCGCGAAGTCGGCGCTCGCGGCGCTTGCCGCCTGCAGGAGCAGCGGAAGGTATTCCTCGGTGAGCGTCTCCACCGAGGTCTCGGCCGCGTGCACGGTCACGTTCATCGCGGCGACGACCCGGCCGGCGCCGTCGCGTACGGGCGCCGCGATCGAGCGGATCCCGGAGGCGAGCTGCTCGTCGGTGAGTGCCCACCCGCGCGCGCGAACCTCCCGCAGCGCCGCGTCGAGCTCGGTCCGGTCCGGCTGCCACCTCGCGGTGACGCCCGAGCGGCTCGGCTGGGCGAGCACGTGGTCGAGCTCGTCGGCGTCGAGTCCGGCGAGCAGGACCTTGCCGAGGGACGTCGGCGGTGCCGGGAACCGGGTGCCGATCTGCACCGCCAGCGTGATGATCTTGGGCACGGCCACCCGCGCGACGTACACGATGTCGGAGCCGTCGAGCTGGGCGATGGAGCTCGACTCGTGGGTACGGGCGACGAGCCGTTCCATATGCGGACGAGCCACGTCCCACAGCCCCATGCCCTGGACGTAGGTCAGACCGAGCTCGAGCACGCGCGGGGTGAGGGTGAACCCGCCGCCGACTGCCCGCACGTACCCCAGGGACTCCAGCGTACGAAGGATTCTGCGGGCCGTGGGACGCGCCAACTGGGTCGCCGCCGCCATCTCGCTGAGGGTCATCACGGGCCGGTGGGCGTCGAACGCCCGGACCACGTCGAAGCCGCGGGCTATCGACTCGATGAAGTCGGGGTCGCTGTCGCGACGGGGCATCGACCACTCCTGAAGCTTGCGGCGTGTTCGTAGGGCGAATGCCTCAACTCTCTGCGTTCAGGTGCTTGGCCAGAGCAGCAGGCGTAGACAGTCAACCACGTTGGCCGCTGTGCGGACAAAGCGCCACTCCCGCGGGCACGAGCGGCCAGCGCGGTGGCCGGACCGGCGCGGACCCGTCCGTTCGGGCCGAGGATCCCTTGACAACGTGTGGGAGCGGTCATACTTTGCTGCCTTACGGACGAGTGTCCGTAGAACGGACAGGTGGACGCGACACCCTCGAGGAGCGCCCGATGGCGAGCATCCCGAACGAACGCGTAGAGACCGGGACGACCACGTCAGGAAACGTCGAGATCTCACCGGCGGTCGTCGCCGTCGGGTTCGGTGTGCTGTGTCTGTCGTACATGCTCAACGCGATGGACCGGCAGATCTTCTACCCGCTGCTTCCCGACATCAGCAGCGAGTTCGGGTTCAGCCTGGAGCAGGGCGGGTCGCTGGCGACGGGCTTCACCCTGGGTCTCGCCATCGCCGGGCTGGTCGGTGGCTTCCTGACCGACCGGCTGTCGCGGCGGAACATTCTCGTGATCGCCGTCCTCATGTACTCGGTCGGCACGCTGGGCGTTCCGCTCGCCGCAGGATTCGTGGACATGAGCGCGTACCGCCTGCTCTCCGGCATCGGAGAAGGGATGCATGCCGCGGCCGTGTACGCCGTCCTCGGGGCGTTCTTCTTCCACCGCCGTGCGGTGGCCGCCGGGGTCGTCGGTGTCGCGTTCGGACTCGGCGTCTTCCTCGGGCCACTCATCGGGACCCAGATCGTGGCCTCCTGGGGAGACTGGCGGGGACCGTTCTACGTCTTCGCGGGTGTCGGTCTGGTCATGTCCGTCCTCATCGTCACTGTCGTGTCGAAGCGGCTGACCGAGGCGGTTACGGGCAAGGCGGCAGGCTCCCCGCAGGCGTTCGACCACGTGCCCGCGAGCCCGTTCAACCGCAACACACTCGGGCTGGGAGTCGCCTGTGTGGTCTCCGGCGTGGTGTTCTACGGCTTCCTCGGCCTGTATCCCACCTTCCTCCAGGAGCAGCACGGCTTCACACCCGGGCAGGCCGCGTTTGCCCTGTCCATGGCGGGCTTCGGGGCGATGATGGCCCTGCCGGCCGGTTGGCTGGGCGACCGTTACGACCAGCGCAAACTGCTCGCTCTCGGCTTCGTCGGCGCCTCTGCTTGCACGTTCCTCGCCTACCAGGTGGCGACGACGCCGGCGGCTCACTACGTACTCGCTTTCCTCATCGGCACCTTTGCCAGCGGCTTCCTGTTCACCAACTGCACGACCGCCATGCAGCGGGCGGTCCGGCCCGAACACGTCGGACGCGGCGCCGGCCTCTTCATGCTCACCTACTACGTGGGCGCGGCCTTCTCTGGTTTGTTGTTCGCCCGCCTTGTCGGCGAGTTCGGATGGAACGGTGCGGGCCTGTGGCAGCTGACGGTGCTGCCGATCGTCGGGGTCGCGGCGGTGGCACTGGTGAAGACATCCAGGATGCTGGTCCCTCACCGCGCCGGCAGGTAGGTCACCCATCGGCCCGTACGGACGACTCTCCCCACAAACCAGCGCAGGTGGGCGTCTGGACGAAGGAGCGCTCATGGAAACCAGCAATGCGCCTGAGGCGACATTCGGGGCGGGCCGGCCGGTGGTGCTCCGCCACGGGACGGTTCTGACCATGGACGACGGAAAGTCGGTGCTCACCGACGCCGACGTTCTGGTCGTCGGCGAACGCATCGAGGCCGTAGGACGACAGCTCGACGTGCCCGCGGGGACCGTGGAGATCGATGCCACCGGCGGGATCATCATGCCGGGGATGGTGGACACGCACCGGCACATGTGGCAGACGGCGATGCGCGGGTACGGCGCTGACTGGACGCTGACGCAGTACTTCGTCTGGAACTACCTCGAACACGGCAAGAAGTTCCGGCCCGAGGACATCCACGCCGGCAACCTGGCATCGGCCATCGAGTCGATCGATGCCGGCGTCACCACCACGGTGGACTGGTCACACGGGCTGCAGACCATCGACCACGCCGAGGCCGCGGTCGAAGCCCTCCAGGCCGTACCCGGTCGGTTCGTCCTCGCCTACGGCAACATCCACGCAGGGCCTTGGGAATGGTCCACCCAACCCGAGTTCCGTGCCTTCGTCGACCGGCGCTTCACCGGCGACGACATGCTGGGTTTCCAGCTGGCCTTCGACGTGACCGGGGACCCGGCGTTTCCCGAGCGTCCCGCGTTCGAGGTGGCGCGCGAGCTCGGCGCACCGGTGACGACGCATGCCGGTGTCTGGGGCGCCACCAACAACGACAGCATCCAGCTGATGTACGACCACGGGTTCATGACTCCGCAGACCGTGTACGTACACGCGGCGACGCTGAGCGCCGATTCGTACCACCGGATCGCCGCCACCGGCGGGACGGTCTCGGTGTCCACCGAAAGCGAGCAGAGCTGTGGCCAGGGCTACCCGCCCACGTGGATCCTCCGGTCCCACGACATCCCGGTCGCGTTGTCCGTGGACACCAGCGTGTGGTGGAGCGCGGACCTGTTCTCGGCGATGCGGTCGACACTTGGCGCCGACCGGGCCCGCGAGCACCTGGAGGCGCATGCCAAGGGAGAAACGATCACGCACTGCCATCTGCGTGCCGACCAGGCAGTGGAGTGGGCCACCCGCGGTGGTGCGAGGGCGCTAGGTCTCGACGAGAAGATCGGCAGCCTCGAAGTCGGAAAGAAGGCCGATGTCGTGCTGCTCAAGAACGACGACTCGCCGGTCATGTTCCCGATCCTCAATCCCTACGGGCACGTCGTCTTCCAGGCCCAGCGGGCCGACGTCCACACCGTCATCGTCGACGGCCGCGTCGTCAAGCACAATCACCGGCTGGTCGGCGTCGACCTGGCCCCGCCACGCCGCGCGATCGAGGCGACCGTCGAGTACCTGCAGGGCGCACTGGGTGCCGAGGCCTGGCAGCAGGGCATGAATCCGGACATCCCACAGACGAAGGTGCTGGACAACCCGTACACGTACACCGACTACCGCAGCGCGGCCACACACCAGGCGAGCGGCTAGCTATCGCAGATGAGGCCGGAATTGCTGTGAGCGATGCGGTTTCTCAGCCCTCATCCCTCACCCCTCGGCTTCGGCGCGCAGCATACGCGCGGCCGCTGCCATGGCGCGGAGCTTGCCCTCTGCGGAACGGCGCGGGAGGTACTTCATGCCACAGTCGGTCGCGACGACGATGCGTTCGGGTTCGACGAACGGCAGGGCCCTCCTGACCCTCGCGGCCACGGTCTCGGCCGACTCGACGGTGTGGTCGGAGAGGTCGATCACGCCCAGGATGATGGTCTTGTCGGGCAGGTGCTTGAGCACGGACGTGTCGAGGTTGGACTGTGCGGTTTCGATGGAGACCTGGTCGCAGGAACAGCCGGCGAGCTCGGGAAGGAAGGAGTAGCCGGAGGGCCGGTCGTGGATGATCGCGGCATAGCCGAAGCAGATGTGCACGGCGGTCGTCCCCGGAGCGTTCTCCAGCGCTCGGTTCAACGCCTGCAGGCCGAACTCCCGTGCGCTCTCTGGACGCGCCTGCATGTAGGGCTCGTCGAGCTGCACGATGTCGGCACCGGCGGCGAAGAGGTCGTGGACCTCGGCGTTGACAGCCTCGGCGTAGGCCATCGCGAGCGCCTCCGGACGTCCGTAGTGGTCGTCCTGCGCCTGCTGCGACATCGTGAACGGGCCGGGCACCGTCACCTTGATGACGCGGTCGGTGTTGGCGCGCAGGAATCGGACGTCGTCGGCCTGGACCGCCCGCGGCCGCCGGATGGGTCCGACCACCCGAGGCACCGGGTTCGGGTGACCGCTGCGGTCGAGTGCCTCGCCAGGGTGGTCGATGTCGACACCCTCCAGAGCCGTGGCGAAGTGGTTGGAGTAGCTCTCCCGGCGCATCTCGCCGTCGGTCAGGATGTCGAGGCCGGAGCGTTCCTGCGCCCGGATGGCGAGCAGAGTGGCGTCGTCCTGCGCCTCGGCCAGATGATCCGCCTCCGGTCGCCACAGCTCACGGGCGCGGACCCGAGGTGGAAATCGGCCGGCCAGCTTGGCGCGGTCGATGAGCCACTCCGGCTGCGCGTAGCTGCCGACCAGCGAGGTGGGGAACAGGGGAAGCATCTGCATGGGCCCGACTCTTGCGGACATCCTCTCTCCAGGCAACCCTCAGCTGATCCGAACAGACCGATCGAGCAGAGCGATAAGGAATAGGTTCTCGAGGCGGCCCCTTGCAGACTGCACCTGTGAATCTCCTTCCGCGTTCGGCTCCTTCCGATCAGCTGATCGACGCGTCCGGGTTGATTGCGTTCCTCGATCGGGTCTGCGAGCAGGGCATCGAGCTGCACTCGATCATGGTTGTTCGGCACGGTCACGTGGTGGCGGAGGGGTGGTGGGCTCCGTTTACCGCCGACCGGCCGCACCTGCTCTATTCGATGTCGAAGTCCTTCACCTCGATCGCGGTGGGGTTCGCCGTGGCAGACGGGCTGGTCGGGCTCACCGATCGTGTGGTCGATCTCCTCCCAGACCACGTACCGGACGACGTGGCTCCACAGGTGTCGGAACTGACCGTTCACCATCTGTTGTCGATGACCACCGGACATACCGAGGACGTACTCGAAGACGCCTGGGCGCTCGAGCCGCTGGATCTGGTACGAGGTTTTCTGCGGATACCGCCGGCGAGACCAGCGGGGACGGTCCATGCGTACAACAACCCCACCACCTACGTGCTGGCCCGGATTGTCGAACACGTCACGGGCCGGCCGCTGCCGGAGGTGTTGAACGAACGTCTGTTCCGGCAGATGGGTATCGGGCCAAGCGAATGGGACCGGGACACCACGGGCCACGCCTTCGGCTTCCACGGCTTGCATCTCACGACCGAGGCCGCCGCGGCCTTCGGCGAGCTACTGCTGCGCCGCGGCCAGTGGAACGGCCACCAGGTCGTGCCTCGGGGCTGGCTGGATCTCGCCACCCGGCGCCACATTCCCACGCTGCAGTTCGAGGACGGCACGCGAGCGCCCGACTGGCTTCAGGGTTACGGCTACCAGTTCTGGATGTCCCGTCACGGCTACCGAGCCGACGGCGCGATGGGGCAGTTCTGTCTCGTCGTCCCCGAAGCCGATGTCGTCGTGGCGATGACAGCGGCGACCACGAGCATGCAATCCCCGCTCGACGCCGTGTGGGAATGTCTCCTACCAGCGTTGGACCAGCCCGGGCAGGTCGACGCCGACGCCGAAGTTCGCAGTCGCCTCTCGGCTCTTGCGCTTCCCCGGATCGCCGGCGAGCACCGCCCCGACCGCGCCGTCGAGGCAGTCGTGGACCACCTCGACCAGGCACCGCCCCTCGCACGGGGAACACGAGTCGAGGCAACACCAGACGCTCACGGCTGGAGGGTCCGCATCGGTGACGGCGCCACAGCATTTCAGTTCCAGGTAGGCCACGACACGTGGCGGGAAAGCACGCCGCTTCGCCGCCCAGTTGTCGCTGCCGGCGCATGGCTGGGCGAGGTGTTGATCGTCGACCTCTACGTCATCACCAGCCCGAGCCGGGTACGCCTCACCATCGCAGGAACCAGCGCATCAGCCGAATGGAACATGCCGCCACTCGTAGGGCCGGAGCTACGCCATCAGCTCCTGTGACAGCACCCTGGGGGCGGCGTCGTTGAACGCACGGCCGCCGTCCCCAGCACCACCTTCGGAAGCGCGGCGCGGACCTCAGCGTCACCGCCCGGTCTGTCCGTCGATCTGTTCGCGGATGATGTCGGCATGCCCGGCGTGCCGGGCCGTTTCCTGGATGACCGAGAGCAACACCCACCGCAGGTCGTGGGTCTTGCGGTTGCGGTCACCGGCGCGTCCAGGTCGCCGATCGCTTCGACGATCCGGTTGCTGGTCTCGCAGGCAGCCTTGTAGCCGGCCCGCAGGGTCCGCAACGAAACCGAGGGATCGACCTGCATCGACCGGATCCCGCTCGCCGTGCCACCGGCGACGACCTCCTCGAACCACAGGGACTCGACGTAGGTGAGGTGCTGCAACAGCCCGGCGAGGTTCGTCCCGGAATCCACCGTGCTGCGCCGAGCGTCAGCCTCGCTGAGCCCGGCAAGCTTCTTCAGGACGCCAGCCCGCAGACCATCGAGAGCGGCGCGGAGTTGCCGCATTTCCGAGGTCACGCCGGCAGCGTAGCAACGAGCGCCACTGCGGCGGACCCGACGGGCGCATCGCGTCGGGCTCGAGCCGCCGACGCATCGACGCACTTCCTGGTCAGGTCAGCGCAGCCATCGGGCGTCGTTGAGGTCCGTGGTGAACGGAATGGTGCGCCAGGCGGCTCGGTTGTCTGGGTCGTGGTCGGGAAGCCAGATGAGTACTCGAACATTCCCGACGTGGCGTTCGACGGGGTTTGCGCCGAAACCGCAGGGACCGTGGCCAATGCTGTCGGCCTCGACGCACATCCGAACGGTTGCGACCTGGCGGTCCTCTCGTGCCTCTGCGGTCGGGAGGAAGGCGACGCTCCGCGCGTCGACCCTGCCGTTGACGTCTGTGGAGTGCTCCCAGAAGTCAGGCGGCTCGTAGCCGGGCGGCAGCTCGACGGGAAGGGCGATCGGAATCCCTCCTGGTGGTCCGATCATCTCGCGAACGGTGGCGCGGTCTGTGATGTCGGGCGCCCGGACCGTCAGGTGATCGGCTACGAACAGGACAGGTAAGGCCAGGATGGCTGCCGTGCCGAGCAGGAGCGACCACCCAGATGGGATCGGCCGCCGCGTGGGGACCCATTTCCGCAGCATGGCAGACCAGGAAGTACGTGGAAAGGCGGGCACGTCGGTCGACGAGGACATTCGCTCTGGCCCTACGGGCATTGACGGTCTCGCTCGGGCGGCTGTGGTGGCGGTGTTGCTGAGCCTTTCCGCTGTATGCGTGTATCGGCGCGGGTTGTTATCGCAACCAGGTCACCGTGTCGAGGTCGGTGGTGAATTCGACGTCATCCCATGCGTTGAGGTCCGATTCGACAATGTTCGGGGGGTCGACCAAGGGGTTGACGACTACGCGGATCGCGCCGACCTGCCTCTCGACGTGGAGCCCGCGCTCGGCTTCGGGACTGGGCCTGGACCCGCTGGTTCCTGCACAGCGTCGGCTGTTGCTGTCAGCGCGCTGGATGCACAGCTCGACAGGCGGAGGGTCGTCCCCGAAGACACCAAAGTCGAACGTGTCGAAGCCGACGAACCACGCGGTTCTTACGCTGTGGCCTTCGGAGTGGTACCAGCTTGGGGGCGAATAGCCGTCGGGCAGTTCCACGGGCAGGACGATTGGCAGGCCATGCAGACCGTCGGTGAGCTGCTCCTCGACGAATTCACGGTCACCTGGGCCTCGCCCGAGTCCCAGGACGACGTAGACGAGAGGCGCGACGATGGCCGCGGCGACGAGCACCTCCCAGGGCAGCCGAGCCACCATCGTCTTCACGCTCGAATGATGGCAGGCCACCGGGGTGGATGGAAGCGGTGCGCACTGCAGCGCGGGCCGGGACCGGGCCGGCCGACGGCGAGCCGTCAAGGCGAGCGGAAGCGGTGGCTGAGCGTCTTCTCGGACTACGGGCGGCTGTCGCGGTTCGGAGCCTTCGCCGCCGCCTTCCGCGCCGTCTTCCGGGCCGTCTTCGGGGCGGCGGCCTTCTTCGCTGTCTTCTCGGTGGACTTCTTCGCGGCCGCCTTCTTGGTCGTGTTCTTCACTGCTTTCGCCGTCGGCACCGCGTCGACAGGTCGACGACCCTTGAGCCGCACCCACAGCCGCCCGCGTCCACCCTGCCCGGTGACGGTCTTCGTCTCGACGAATGGCTGCGCCTTGACCAGATCGCTGAGTTTGCCGAACCCGTAGTTGCGCGAGTCGAACGCCGGGTCGGTTCGGTTCAGGTGGTTGCCGAGCGCACTGAGCGAGGCCCAGTCGTCGTCGTCGGTGTCCACCCTGTTCAGCGCCTTGGTCAGCACGCTCTGGATCGGACGCGGTTGGTCATCCTTCGCCGGCTCCGTCGCACCGCCGTCGCCGGCGAGGACCTCGAGGAACACGAACTTCTCGCACGCCTCCACGAAGGCCTTCGGCGTCTTGCGCCGCCCGACGCCGATGACCCGCTTGCCCGACTCGCGCAGTCGGGTGGCAAGTGGGGTGAAGTCGCTGTCGCTGGAGACGATGGCGAAGCCCTCGACGTTGCCGGAATACAGCAGGTCCATGGCGTCGATGATCAGCGCCGAGTCGGTGGCGTTCTTGCCGTAGGTGTAGGCGAACTGCTGCTCCGGGGAGATGGCATTGGCGAGGAGAATGTCGCGCCAGCCGGTGAGGTGCGGGTTGGTCCAGTCGCCGTACGCCCGCTTGACGGTGATGGTCCCGTAGCCGGCCAGTTCCTCGAACATCTCCTTGATCAGCTTTGGAGAGGTGTTGTCGGCGTCGATCAGGACGGCGAGGCGGGTGCTGTCATCAGTCATGCGCGGTGGATCTCCTCGATCGGTGAGCCGCCAGTCTCCTGCACGTGCCCGCCTCGCGCAGCCCGAACACCTGATCAGCTCAGTTGGCGGGCTCGAACAGTTCGATGAGGTTGTCGGCAGGGTCGGCGAGGAGAACCTGGCGTCCGCCGGGCCCGGCGACCACGTCGCTGCGGAAGGACAGCCCGGCGTTGCGCAGCCTGCCGATCTCGGCATCGAGGTCGTCGACGATCAGATGGATGCGGTTGCCTCCGCCGCCGGCGGCGTCGTCCGGGGTCGCGCGGGCGCCGGAGCTGGTGGGTCCGGACAGCAGCAGCCGCAGTCGACCCGCGGTGACTTCGGCGAAGGCAGGTGCGGCGCTGAAGCCTAGGGCGAATCCGAGGTGGCTGGTGTAGAAGTCAACGGCCGCTTGGACGTCGTCGACGAGGTAGCGGACACTGGCGAACTGATCGGACGGCGTCACGGCCGGACCTCCTGACGTCGATGGTTGACAGGGCATAACCAATGACTGGAGGGTACATCAAACATAGTTAGGTCAAATAAGATTGATACATCGGCGTGGCAGCGCGACTCGCAGCCGCTCGCGCAGGTGTCCGAGCGGCAAGCGAACAGGCGGCCGATACCCAGGACCAACGTGCCATGAACGACGCTGTGGCCTGATCCCATGCGGCGTGCGTCACGACTGGTCTGCGAAGAGATCCGCTGCCGAAGGGTTGGTTGTCAACTCGAGGTAACCCCGGGCCGTGTCGATCTCCGCTACGGGTCGTGGTTTTCCTGCTCCTCGCCACCACCAGGTGATCTGCCCGATCGCGTCCGCCGCGAGGTAGGCGGCAAGCAGTGGCGCCAGCAGGTGGCGTTCGTCCGCTGTCAGCTCACGAACATCGCAGTAGGCCTCGATCAAGCGTCGAGTTCGCGTGACGTCGAGGTTGCCGCCTGCCGAACGGCCCCAGTACCAAAGGATCGAGGCGAGGTCGTAGATGACATACGAGTACAAGCAGTCGTCGAAGTCGATCAAGGCGGTGACGGTACCCGCGCTGTCCAGCACCAGATTGTTGGGTGCTACGTCACCATGCACCAAGCCGACCCACATGTGGGTTCTTTGTGTCAGCTCGGAGTCCAAGGTGTGCAGGAGTCGCTTCAGATGATGCAGGAACGCGGGACCGCCCGGAATATCCAAGAACTCGGGATCGGCGCCATCCTGCCTGACCCATTGGGTCAAGCGCATGAGGGGGTCGCTGCGCTCGGATCGAGACCCAGGAAAGGTCCGGCCCCGAGTGACCAGGTGCATCTGAGCCAGGAGGCGCGCTACGGTAATACCGGAGGTCAGGTCGGCACAACCCGACTCCCCAGGGCTGTCCCCGGCCGTCCCGGTCACGTAGTGGAAGAGGGCGCATGGGCGACCCTGAACGTAGTCGAAGCGTGCTCCGTCTCCTGCTTCGACGACATCTGCGACCGGGAACCCCTGCTCCGCCAGGTATCGCACCGCAGCAAGCTCGAAGTCAAGCTCTGCCGCACCTTGCGTGCGTCGATAGTGCCGAGCGACGTAGCTTGCGTTGGTTCTCGGCGAGCCGATCGGTCAACTCATGCCAAGTCGCCGAAGCGACGGCTATCGGGCTTGCTGGACAAGCTCGAGGCAGCGGCGAAAGGCCCAGTCCGCCCAGGTGTGAGCACCGTCGGCAAGGGCGGCGCCGATGCCGTCAAGCCCGCGGTGCAGGTCGTAGCACAGTATCCGGTCGCGGTAGCCCGGCACGTCGCCGAACCGTGCCTCGCAGTATGCGGCTTGCAGCGTCACGCAGGTGGTCACCGGTGGCCAGGTTGCCCAGAAGCGTTTTCCCACGTCCTGAAGCGGATCACCTATGGCGGCGTCCTCCCAGTCCAGTACTGCGGCTACGCGGCCGTCGGCGACGAGCAGGTTGTTGGATCCCCAGTCGCCGTGTACGAGTCTCCGTTCGCCGGGGCAGCGGCCAACGAGGGCGGTGTAGGTGTCCAGCAGTTCGGCGAGTTGTCCGGATCGAGGGGCGGTCCAGGCGGAGTCCCAGGACGCGGCTTTGTCGGCGGGTGCCCGAAGGAGCCCGTGCCATGTTTCGTGAGCGGCGACCTGGGTCTCAGGGTCGAAGGTGCCGTAACCGGAGATGTTCTCGACATCGCAGCCGGCGATGATCGACCAGGCGTCGAAAACCGCCGGCAGTGCCTGTTCCACCTCCGCTGCGGTGAGATCCTGCAGAGTCGCACCGGGTATCCACTCACTCAGGCAGAACGCACGCTTGTCGTCGAGTTGGCCGATCTCCCAGATGCGGGGGACTGACACTCTGTCGCCAAGCATCTCGTGCGCCCAGTGGTCCTTGGCGAAGCCGCGGGTCGAGCGACCAATGCGGAGGCAGCCGACACGCTCCCTACTCGCCACGCGGTAGGCGTGAGTCTCCTCGCCTTCCGTTTGCACCGACGAGATGTTCACGTCGTCGCTCGCAAGCAGTTCCCGCGCGAGCCTACGGACGTCAGTACTGTTCAGGTCCGGTTTCCTGCCCATGCTGCAGTTTAGGGCTCCACCGGTGTGGGAGTCCGGTCCCGCAGTGTGGCCACCGCCCGTGCGAACCGGCTGCCCGGGATCTGGGCGGCGGTCGCCACGGCGTCCTCGACGGTGTCGACGTCACGCAGTTGGGGCAGCGTGGTGATGCGAATGCCCAACGTACGAAGGGCGGCCAGGGTGCGCGCTCCGGTGTCGCTGCGCGACATGGGCACCGTTCGGAGTGTGTCGGCGTGTTTCGCGGTGCGGAGGCCGATCGCCCACCAGCCACCGTCGGCTGCCGGTCCCAGCACACCGTCGACCTCGCGGTTCCGGAGCCGGTCGGCGGCTTGTGACAGTAGCTCGGGCGTGACCTGCGGAGTGTCGCCACCGATCTGCAGGATCGGCCCGTACGGATGGATTTCGCGCGCGTCGAGGTGTGCGTTCGCGAGCCGGTCGCCGAAGCTGTCGCCGCGTTGGGAAAGGACGACGCCACGGGCGAGCTGAGACCGAATCTCCCTGCCACGAAGGGTTCGGTCCAGGTCGCCCGCGAGGGCGACGATGACGACCGCTCCGGTGGCGTGCACCGCGTCCAGGGTGTCGAGCAGTGCGGCTGCCGCGATGTCCGCTGCCTCGACCGGGGTCGCGATCGGCGTCAACCGTGTCTTGACACGCCCCGCTTCCGGTGCTTTTGCGACGACGAGCACACCTGTCGGCATGTGGTCACACCCGGTGCATGGCGGTCGTCATGTCCCGCACGGCTCGCAGCGTTCCTCGCAGCGAGCCCGACACCTTCGACCGGGTGCCCGCGGCTCGCGGCCGATAGGCGACGTCGAGCTCGTGCACTCGCCACCCGGCGCGGGCGGCCCGGAGCAGGAGTTCGAGCGGGTAACCGAACGCCCGGTCGGTCATCCCCAGGTCGAGCAACCGGGTGCGGTAACCAGCCCGCATCGGGCCGATGTCGTGGACGTTCAGACCGCGGCGGCGTACCAGCCCGGCAAGAACGGCGTTTCCCCAGCGGGCATGCCAGGGCCAGGCCTTGGGTGTGCTGGCCACCCGCCGCCCGAGGACAAGATCGGCGGCTCCGCTGGTGAGTGGATCGACCAGCCGCGGCAGCTCACCCGGATCGAGCGAGCCGTCGGCGTCGAGGACGCACACGATTTGGCTCCGGCTGGCCAGCATCCCTGTGTGCACAGCGGCGCCATAACCGCGGCGAGGTTCGGTCACCACGACCGCGCCGTGTTGCCGAGCGATCTCAGGCGATCCATCGGTCGACCCGTTGTCGACGACGATGGCGCGATAGTGGGCGGGAAACATCGACAGCACACCCGGAAGTGCCGCGGCCTCGTCGAGGCACGGCAGCACGACGTCGATCTCGTCCACGGCCCGACGATAGGGCGCAATACGCGCATCAAGGCGCAAGGTACGTATTACCAATTCCTGACGGCTCGCCACCGCGTGCGCCGTCCTCGGTGGCTCAGTTGCAGGCTGGGTGTCCGGAGTGGTTCACCACCGCTGCCCGTACCCTGCGGGCTGGAGGCCGACCACACCCGTCGGACCAAGGCGGTGCGACCATCGCGGTGAGGCGATACATGGATGAACGAACGGACCGGGAGACGGTGACCGGCGGCGCCTCGCCACGCCGGGTGCTGGTCGTCGACGATGACGTGATGGTGCGTGACGTCGTACGCCGTTACCTGGAAAGGTCCGGCCACGAGGTGATCATGGCCGGGGACGGCGAGACCGCGCTCGCGATGGTCAACGAGCGCCATCCCGACCTGGTGGTGCTCGACCTGATGCTGCCGGGCATCGGCGGCATCGAGGTGTGCGCCCGGATCCGCCGAAGCTCGGCGTTGCCCGTCCTCATGCTGACCGCGTTGGGTGAGGAGGACGATCGGATCCTCGGCCTGGAGGTCGGAGCCGACGACTACGTGACGAAGCCGTTCAGTCCGCGCGAGCTGGCCCTCCGGGTCCAGTCCATCCTCCGGCGGTCCGACGGTCGCGTGACCGCCGACGGTCCCGCACCCGACGGGTTGGACGGCGCCAGTGGACAGCGGCAGCTCGCCGACGCGGACCTCATGATCGACCTGGCGGCCCGCCGGGCGACGCTGGGTGGCCGCGAGCTTGCGCTCACCATCCGCGAGTTCGACCTGCTGAGCTTCCTGATCGTCCATCCGGGGACCGCCTTCACCCGCACCCAGCTCCTCGAACGCGTCTGGGGTTGGGACTTCGGCGACCAGTCGACGGTCACGGTGCACGTACGCAGGCTCAGGGAGAAGATCGAGGCCCTCCCCACCCAGCCGCGCCGGATCGTGACCGTGTGGGGCGTCGGCTACCGTTATGACCGGCAAGGTTGACACCCGTGCAGACAGTCTCCGTAGGGGCGCCGGCATTCTCCGTCGCGGCGCCGGACGTGTTCACCGAGATCGTGCACGTCGCGCCGTACGCGGTCGCGTTCTCGCTTCCGGTGGCACTTGTCGGGGCGGTCGTCCTTCATCAGCTGCGCAACCGGCGCCTCGCCACCTCGATGACGATGCTCGTGCTGACGCCACTGGCCGCCACCCTTGCCGGCGTGGTCGGCGTGAGCGGGTTCATGTTCACGCCGATCCTGACGACGACGCTGGTGATCTGTGCGCTGGTCACGGCCGTGACAGTGCCGACCGCTGTTCTGCTCGGGCGCGCGCTCGCCCGGCGCAGTGTGTGGGAGCGGGACGCCCGCGCCCGCGAACGCGCCGCCGAAGCCGCCCGCCGCGAGCTCGTCGCCTGGGTGAGCCACGACCTTCGTACACCCTTGGCCGGGATCCGGGCCATGGCAGAGGCGCTCTCCGACGGGGTGGTGGCACAGCCGGACGAGGTGGGTGCGTACGCGCACAAGATCACCGGCGAGGCGCAACGGCTGTCCCGCATGGTCGACGACCTGTTCGAGTACTCGAGGATCACGGCCGGGGCACTCCGCCTCACCCTCTCCACGGTCGACCTGTGTGAGGTGGTCGACGAGGCGGTGGCGGCCGAGCGGCCGGTCGCGGACCGCAAGGGGGTCGTGCTGCGTTCGCGGGTGGCGGCGGGTCCGCCGGGTCCGGCTGTGCTGGGCAGCTCTCCCGAGCTGGCGCGCGTAGTCCGCAACCTCGTCTCCAACGCCGTTCACCACACCGCACCAGGGTCGAGCGTCACCGTGTACGTCGCCAGCACCGACGGGGAGGCGTCCGTGTGGGTCGACGACGCATGTGGCGGCATCCCCGAGAACGAGCTGGGCCGCGTGTTCGACGTCGCGTTCCGTGGCAGCCATGCGCGGACGCCGCGAGAGCGCGGCGGCGGAGCCGAACAACCCGCGGGCAGCGGACTCGGCCTCGCGATCGCCCGTGGCCTGGTCGAGGCACATCGCGGCCGGATCCGCGCCAGCAACCAGGGCGCCGGCTGCCGGTTCGAGGTGCGGCTGCCGTTACTGACCTGACGGTTCGCGTCGACCGACCGGGTTGGGACGCCGCTGGGACGCCGCGATCCGCTATGAGCGCAGGGGATCGTCGGCGAAGGCACGAATGCCGTCGGCGAACGACGTCGCCGCGGCGAAGCCCAGCAGACGCCTCGCCTTGGCCGGGTCGGCGACGATGTGGCGGACGTCGCCCGCCCGAGCACCGCCGACGATGCGGGGCGGCTTACCCGCGCTGGCGAGCGCGAGGGTTTCGGCGAGCTCACCGATGGTGTGCGGGTCGCCGGAGCAGACGTTGACCGCTTCGAAGGCGCTTGGCGGTGCGGACTCGGCGGCGAGTGCGTTCGCCATCGCGATGTCCCGTACGTGAACGAAGTCGCGACGTTGCCGGCCGTCCTCGAGGACGAGCGGGGCTTCGCCACGCGCCAACGCCGACCGGAACAGCGAGGCGACACCGGCGTATGGCGTGTCCCGCGGCATCCGCGGACCGTAGACGTTGTGGTAGCGCAGGGCCCATACGGTGCCGCCGGCCTGCCGGGCCCAGGCCGCCGCGTAGTTCTCCTGGGCGAGTTTCGACGCGGCGTAGAGGCTGCGTGGATCGAGCGCCACGTCTTCGGGGATCAGCTCGGCTTCCAGCGCACTGCCGCACCGGGGACAGAGTGGCTCGTACCTTCCGGCGTCCAGGTCGGCATCGCGCCGCGGGCCAGGGCGTACGCCTCCATGCTCGACGCAGCGGTATGCGCCTTCCCCGTAGACGACCATCGACGAGGCGAGGACGAGCCGCCTGACGCCGTGGGCGTACATCGCCGCCAGCAGGCACGCGGTCGCATAGTCGTTGTGCCGCGCATAGGCAGGTGCGTCGCCAGGATCGACACCGTGACCCACCATCGCCGCCTGGTGACAGACGACATCGACGCCACGCAGAAGATCGGCCAGGACTCCAGGCTCCTGGATCAGGGCGTGAACGAGCGGCCGCCCATGACCAGCACCCCCGGACTCGGCGGGCGCCTCAGCCGACGCTGCGGCTGGCGCGCCGCCCCGTGCACCATGTGCCTCCGGCAGCAGGGCGTCGACCAGGACGACCTCGTGGCCGCGTCGGACGAGGACATCGGCGACGTGGGAGCCGACGAACCCGGCTCCTCCGGTAACCAGGATGCGCATGTGTCGACGCTAGTGGCGGCCGTGTTCGGGTGGCCGGAGCGTTCGATTACGGGGTTCTTACGGCCGGCCTCGCCGGGCACCACCGAGCTTGGGGGCTTTCTACGCTGTCCCGGGTGACGGACGGGATGCTCGAACCCGGAACAGCCAGCGGAGCTGACGAGGGTGTCCCGCCACGGCGGCCGCCCGGGCACGTCGCCGACCTCGTGGCGGCGTCGACCGCGGCCTTGCTCGTCGTCGCTGCCGTTGTGGTCGGTGCGGTGCTGCGCGACCGTGAGGTACCCATCTACGCGTCGACCGCGCCGCTGCGCGGGGTCTGGGACCCCCGAGTCGGCCCGACGACAGCGGTGGCCGTCGCGCTCGCGTTGTTGTTCGTCGCCACCGGTCCGGCCGTCGCGGCGCGACTGCCCTGGCGCGCGTTGCTAGCCACCGCCTGGGCGGCATCGTTCGGCTGGGTCCTCGCACTCGGCCTGGTCGACGGATGGACCCGGCTGGCCCACCGGTTGGCCAGGCCAGGCGAGTACCTCGCGGAGGTGCCGGGTGCGCCGCCGCGAAGTGAGTTGCTGCCCACGTTCGCCGACCGCATCGCCCGTGGTCCGGCCGGGCCAGGCGAACCCGATGCGTGGGTGACCCATGTGGCGGGGCACCCCCCGGCAGCGCTGGAGTTCTGGATCCTGGTGGACCGGCTGGGCCTGCGAGGCGGCGGATGGGCAGCCGTGATCTGTATGGTGCTCGGATCCTCTGCCTGCGTGGCCGTTGCTGTCGCGGTGCGTGCGATGGCAGGCGAGGCGCTGGCGAGGCGCGGGTTCCCGTTTCTCGTGCTCGCGCCGGCCGCCTTGTGGATCGGCGTCTCAGCCGACGCGGTGTTCCTCGCCGTATCGGCATGGGGCCTCGCCCTGTTGGCGATCGCGACCAGGCGCTCGGGTCCTTCCGGGTGGGCCGCCGCCGGATCGGCCGGGATGCTGCTCGGATTGGCCCTCTACCTCTCCTACGGCCTGGCGCTGATCGGCTTGGTCGCGTTGGGCGTACTGATCGCCGGACGCCGGCTCATGCCCCTACTCGTTGCCGGCGTCGTGGTGGTGGGCGTCGTGGTCAGCTACACCGTGGGCGGCTTCTGGTGGTGGGAGGGGTACGCACAGCTGAGGGTCCGTTACTACCAGGGCTGGGGTGGCGAGCGGCCCTACGCGTACTGGGTGTGGGCGGACCTGGCTGCCCTTGCCATCTGCGTCGGACCGGCCGCCGTCGCCGGACTGCGCCGGGCAGTGGCCGGACTGGGCGGGGCAGTGGCCGGACTGGGCGGGGCAGTGGCCGGACTGGGCGGGGGAGTGGCCGGCCTGCGATCTGCGGGACCGCTGGCCGCCCTTGTGCTGCCCACCCTGCTCGCGGTGACCGCCGCTACCCTGTCCGGACTCAGCAAGGCCGAGGTCGAACGGATCTGGCTGCCCTTCGCGCTCTGGCTGATGGCCGCCTGTGCGCTCCTTCCCCCACGCACCCATCGCTGGTGGCTCGCGGCGCAGGCCGTCACCGCGCTAGGCGTCCAGCACCTCGTCCTGACGAGCTGGTGAATCAGACCCGCGCCGCCGGAGCCGGCTCAGGCGTAGGCGGCAGGCAAGCAGGAACGCCGAGCCGGCGAACAGCACGCCGGTGAGCAACAGCCACCGTCCGAAGTAGTCGGGCGGCGGGCGACCGGTGACTCCCTCGAGATTTCGCGGCAGCCGCAGGATCAGCGGGAAGAACACCGCGAACGCCAGAGCGGACAGGGCCGCCGGAACCCTGACATGGTTGAGCCACAGGGTCCGCGTCGCCTTCGGAGCCCGACGTCGTACGACCACCGCCACCGACCGGTCTGCCAGGCTGTACAACGGCAACAGCAACAGGTCATGGCCGAGCGCGCCACCGACGAACCACGCCGCGACCCCGAGCGGGTTGGCGGGTACGAACCGCAGCGCCGCATAGCCGGCGAGGCTGAAAGCGCCCACGCATGCCAACAGGTGGAGAGGATTGGCGCCGTACCAACGGGCGACCCGCCCAGTGGCGAGATTGCGCAGAATCGTCGTCATGATCACGTCCGGGGGTCAGGTCCAGAAGGTCAGCCGGGAAACCCACTTGGTGCAGTGCACCCCGGGCGTGTTCGGGACGATGATGCGCGCCGGGAAGCCATGGTCGAGTGAAAGGTCGGCACCATTGACCCGGAGCGCCAGCAGTGACCGGAGGTCGCGCACCTGGTTACCTGCCAGGTTGGCCGAGCCGAAGCCGCCTCCCCGTTGCAGCGACTCCACCGCGACGCCCGTCGCCTCGCGGACTCCCACCAGCGCGGCCAGGTCTGCCAGGCGTACGCCGGTCCAGGTCTGAACCGTCGTCCAGCCTTCGACGCATGCGATCGGCAGGCGCTCGCTGTGCAACGTCAGCGCCAGAAGGTCGCTTCTGGACAGCGAAACGCTCTCGAAGCCGCGCAGGTCCAGCCGCCACGAGGGCCCGGTCTGTGCCGGCGTGATCCTCCGGTACGCCGCGGTCTTGTTGACCACGAAGTCGTTCGGTCCGGGACCCTCGGCTCCGCCGCGGGGTGCCAGGACGGCCAGCCGCCGTAGGGGTCCACCGATCGTCTGGCCCGCCGACAGCAACGCCAGGAGGGCGGAGCCGGCTGCGACGAAGCCGAGGGCTCCGCGCCGCGACACCGTCGGTTCCGCAGGCGCCGTGGAGACCAGTCCGGTTGCGTCCGCCGGCTCTGGCCGGGTGTCGGCAAGACCGGTTCGGAGTTCGTTCCAGATGCTGCGCGAGCGGAGTGCGGTCACCATCGTCCGCGCTTTGAGGATGACGTGAAGGGCCAGTGCCGCGACGAAGACCCAGGCCCCGTAGAAGTGGGACGCGTAGAAGCCCGCGGGAAAGACGTAGAAGTACTGGATGTTGAGGATGCCGGTCACGAACACGAAGATGCCGCCACCCACCAGGAGCAGGAGGCTGAGCCGTTCCAGCAGGTGCGCGAGCGACCTGACCGGTGGCAACGCGAAGAGCTTCGGGATCACCGACCAGAGCTTCGCCAGTAGCACTGGTACGAGCATCAACCCGCCGATGACATGGATGCCCTGGGTCAAACAGAACAGCCAGGCCGGCCGGGTCGGCCACTCGAACAGGTAGAAGCCCAGAATTCCCTTACCTGGCGTGGGATCGTTGAACCGGCCGCCGAGCGCGGGATCGTACGCCGCGTACGACAACAGCCCGGTCAGGAACAGCACGGGAAGTCCTACCAGCAGGACAAGCCCGAGGATCGACGTCAGCCAGGCGCCTCGGATCGGGCTGCGCCAGATGTCCTTGCCAGGCGGCGCTTTCATGACCACTCCGCACTTCTCTCGACCGGCCGGCTGAACGCGGCGAACGACCGCCCGCCGGCTGTCCAGGTGTCCTTGACAACGAGGTCGACCTCACCCGCGACGCGGGCGAGCAGGCACCAACCGACCTCCGTCCAGTCCACGGTCGCCTCCTCGCCACCGGCGTAGCGGAGCCGCGCCGTGGTGTACTCGGCCCGGTCCGGCTCCGGGTCATGCTCGATGTAGGCGACACCGCCCGGCGCGAGCAGTTCGCGGATCCGGGCCAGCAGAATCTTCGGGTCACCACCGATCCCGACACAGCCATCCAGCAGCAGGACGGTCTGCCAACGCCCCTCACATGGCAGGTCGTCGAACACCGAACGGGTGAGTGCATGTCCGCCGCGTGCCAGCACCTGCCGGACAGCGCGCGCCACCACGTCGATGCCCAACGCCGGCACGCCACGCCGGGCAAGCTCGACCACCATCCGCCCAGGACCGCAGCCGACATCAAGTGTGGGACCACCGCACCGCCGCAACACCTGGTCGTCGACCGCGTCCGGGGGGCGGTCCCACCACGCCAGGTCCACCAGCACCTGCCCGTTCACAGTCGTCCACCACTGTGCGGGCCGGTCTGCGGCGCGCGTACGAATGCCACGTCAACCACCTCGGCAGTCACGCTAGGGACATCCGAGGTGGCGAGATAGCTCAATGCTGCTTACGGAACTGTGACTTCGACACCGGCGGCATTCCGGTTGACGCGGTGTTGACTAAAGGGGCTCGAGTCCTTGACCTTGCCACTGGTGAGGCGAGCGCCTGGGTGGGGGAGCCGCTCAGGGCTCGAGCACGTAGCGGCCGCGCAACCCGCCCTTGGCGACGGCCCGGTGGGCGTCGGCGACCTGGTCCAGCGGCACGACCGCGTGCACTCGGGCTGGTAGCTCGCCGGACGCGGTGCGGGCGAGCAGGTCGCCCAGTCGAGGACCGTCGGGGTGCGTGACCACGGCGACCACGGTGATTCCGCGCTCGGGAGCCGGCTCGGCGTTCGGCCGGACGCCGACGAAGGCCCCGCCGTCGCGGACAAGGGCGAGGCCCCCGTCCTGCAGCGCCGCACCGTCGGCGACCGCGTCCCAGCCCGGCTCGGCGTGCGTGGTGAAGTCGGCGCCGAGGCCGCGGACGAACCGCTCGTCCTCGGCTCGGGCCAGACCAGTCACCTGCCAGCCGCGGTCTTGGGAGAGCCTGGCGACGTACCCCCCGACCGCGCCGGCCGCCCCGGTCACCAGCAGCCGGTTGCCGTCCGCGGGCGCGTCGCCCAGCAAATCGACGATCTGGGCGCCGGCCAGCCCGTTGAGCGGCACCGTCGACGCCGCTGTCAGGTCCAGTCCGTCGGGTACGACGGCCAGGTCGGCGGCCGACACGACGAGCTGCTCGGCGTAGGTGCCGAAGTCGCGGTCGAAGCCGGCGACCAGGCCGGCGACCCGGGTACCGACGGCCAGGTCCACGCCAGGGCCGGTGGCGACGACGGTGCCGGAGAAGTCCCAGCCCAGGCCGGTGTGCTCGGGCTGGTCGACCAGCCCCATGGCATGGAAGAGGCCGCTCGCGACCCCGAGGTCGACGGGGTTGACCGCTGCGGCAGCGATCTCGACCCGGACCTCGCCGGGTCCGGGCTGAACGACGGGAACGTCGATGATCTCGATCGAGTCCGGCCCGCTCGGGCTGCGGACGACGGCGGCGCGGAATGTGGCGGCGCGGAAGGTGGCGGCGCGGAAAGTGGAGGTGCTCATGGGTTCGCTCCTGGTGGCTTGCCTTCGACGGTTGACCTGCATCACTGTGGATGGGTTACTCTCCACCGGGAAGTAGGCACTTCGAAGTGCGTAGGTCACCCCTGGGTAGGAAGGAGCGGTCGATGCCTACGAGGACGGCGGCCCAGCAGCGGACACAGGCGAAGGTGGACTACGACGCGTTCCTGGCGGGCTGCCCCAGCCGGCAGCTGCTTGACCGGATCTCCGACAAGTGGGTCGCGTTGATCCTGGCCGCGCTCTGCAGCGACGGTCCGTACCAACCAGGGGGTGACTGCGTCGGTGAACCGCGGTCGATGCGCTACTCCGAGCTGGCCCGCCGGCTGGCCGGGGTGAGCCAGAAGATGCTCACCCAAACGCTGCGCTCGCTCGAGCGCGACGGCCTGCTCACCCGCACCGTGACCCCGACCGTGCCGGTCACCGTCACCTACGAACTGACCGACCTCGGTCTCTCGCTCCACCACGTGATGCGCGGCATCAAAGTGTGGGCCGAGGCGCACATGGACGAGGTGCACGCCAATCGCGAGGCGTACGACGGCCGCCCTGCCTGACCGGTGAGCGGCTCGCACGGCTGGGCCTGCTGGGTCACTTTCGCGGATGGTCCGCCGTGCACCGCACCACGGCGTCGGCGATGAACGCACTCGACATCGGCTTGGCCGGGTCCACCGTCACCTCACCGGCCAAGCGGGTGCCGCCGACCGTGATTGCGCCGTTCCTGCAGGGGATCCAGACCGTCCTTGCTGACGCTGAGGTGGCGGTTGAACTCGACGCCGAGACAGGCCGCGAGACCCGCGTCCGGTCCGATGATCCGAATCCCCTCAGGCCTCCCAAGCACGAGAGCGCGCCCGCGCAGGACCAGTCCGCAGGTGAAACTATGCGTTAGCCCGTTCGCGGCACATCCGCCCTGAGAGGCTACGCGGGCCGGAGTAGGGGTGGCATCAGTAGCGTGGCATCGGCTCGGCGGTAGAGCATGGCGGGGCGCCCACCTTTGCGGGTGGTGGTACGGCCAGTTGCAGTCAGGAACCGCTGGGCACTGGTTACCTTGCGGTGGAAGTTCCGTGGGTCCAGTTCGACGCCCCATACGATCTGGTAGACCTCGCGCAGCTCGCCGACGGTGAACTCGGTGGGGCAGAACGCAGTGGCAAGTGGGGTGTACTCCAGCTTGGCCCTGGCCCGCTCGACGCCGTCGGCGAGGATGGCGGCATGGTCGAAGGCCAGACGCGGAGTACCGGCGAGCGCCGATGCGACGGGGGCCCACCTGGCGTCGGCGGCGTCGGAGCCGGCCACGGGGTCGGGCAGGTCGGGGCCGAGGGCCAGATAGGCGATGGTCACCACGCGCATCCGTGGGTCGCGGCGCGGCCCGCCGTAGCTGCGTAGTTGCTCAAGGTGCACCGGCAGGTCGACAAGGCCGGTTTCTTCAGCGAGTTCGCGCGCGGCTGCCGCGTCCAGGTCCTCGTCGGGCTGGACGAAGCCACCGGGCAGTGCCCACCTGCCCTTGTGCGGGGCGGTGGCGCGCCGGACCAACAGTGCGCAGAGCTGTCCGGCCCGGACCGTGAGCAGGGTCAGGTCCACGGTGACTGCCGATGGTGGCGGGGCGTATGCCATAGGTATAACTATATCTCGTCACCTTGACGATAACCATCCAAGATCGTTATCGTCGTTGTGACGATAAGAGGAGGATGTGATGGCGGACATTCAGCGATACCCCTTCGTACGGCACTTGCGCGGCGCTCCCACGGTGCACGTGCGTCACCAGCGACGAGGCAGGTTGGTTCGGGAAGGTGCCGGCCTGGCGTTCTGGTTCCGGCCGCTTTCTGCTGTACTCAGCGAGGTCCCGGTCGATGACCGAGAGCTTCCAATGCTCTTCCATGCCCGCTCCAGCGACTTCCAGGACGTCACCGTCCAGGCCACTGTCACTTACCGGGTGACCGACCCGGCGACCGCTGCGGGACGGCTGGACTTCAGCGTCGACCCGGATACCGGCCGCTGGCGCTCGACTCCGCTCGAACTGTTGGGCAGCCTCGTTGCTGAGCTCGCCCAGCAGCCTGCCCTCGAACTACTCGCCGCCACCACCTTGGCTGAGGCATTGGCCGCTGGCGTCGGCAGCATTCGCGATCGGATCCTCAGCGCACTCGCCGACGATGCTCGGTTGCGCGGCCTCGGCATCGCCGTGCTCGGCGTCCGTGTGGTCGCACTGCGGCCGGAACCGGAGATGGAGAAGGCACTGCAGACGCCGGCCCGGGAGGGAGTACAGCAGGAGGCGGACCGAGCCACCTTTGAAAGGCGGGCGCTCGCCGTCGAAAGGGAGCGGGCGATCGCCGAGAACGAACTGCAGAATCAGATCGAACTGGCGGTTCGGGAGGAGCAACTGGTCACCCAGCGCGGCCAGAACCAGCGCCGGCAAGCGGAGGAAACCGCCGCAGCCGATCGAGTTGGCGCCGACGCCAAGGCCGAACGGCAGCGGGTGCTCGCGGCCGGGCAGGCCGATGCCACCCGAGTCATCGGTGCGGCGGACGGCGCAGCAGAGGCCGCCAAGCTCGCCGCATACCAAGACGTTGACCCAAGAATCCTGCTCGCACTCGCGCTGCGCCAGCTCGCCGGCGCCCTACCAAACATTGGCACCTTGAACCTCTCACCCGACCTCATCACCACCGCGCTCGGCACACTAGTCCAACCTGGCGACCAGAAATGACCGTCCTGTCCCCACGCGCCGTCGTCGTGCACCGGCACACCGAACTGGACGAACTCCTTGCCAGACACGGCACCCGCGGCGCAGCAGAGTTCTTCCTCCGTACCCGCGGTCGCGATCTCAGCGATATCCAGGACAGGCACGAAGCCGTGGAAGCCACACTCGGCACAGTCAGTGCCGCGATCCCCACCGACTGGCGCCGTGGCATGGTTGAGCGCGCCGACCTCGATCGATTTCTTTTCGAGCCCGATGACATCGTCGTCGCGGTGGGTCAAGACGGTCTGGTGGCCAATGTCGCGAAGTATCTCCATGGGCAGGCCGTCATCGGCGTCAACCCGCAACCCGCCATTAATCCTGGCGTCCTCGTTCCCGTCACCGTCCCTACTTTCGCCACCACACTTGCGGCGACCGCCGCCGGCAAGCTCGAGGTCGAGCAACGCACCATGGTCGCCGCCACCACCGATGACGGCCAGCGACTCCTCGCGCTCAACGAGATCTTCATCGGTCACCCCAGCCACCAGTCCGCGAGATATCAGCTGCGCCCACCAGCGGGGAACATCGAACGCCAATCCTCATCTGGCCTCATCATCAGCACCGGCACCGGGGCTACCGGCTGGTGCCGATCGATCTGGCTCGAACGCCGCAGCCACCTTCGGCTGCCCGAGCCCTGCGACGCGGCATTGGCGTGGTTCGTCCGCGAAGCCTGGCCGTCCCCCGCGACCGACACCAACTGCACCGAAGGACTCATCACCGCAGACGACACTTTCGCCATCACCGCAGAAACCGACGGCTTGGTCGCATTCGGCGACGGCATCGAAACGGACCACCTCACACTCCCCTGGGGACAACAAATCTCCATCACCATCGCCCCCACAGTCCTGCGACTCGCCCGACCTGCCAGCTAAAGCGGTGCTTCCGCTGGCAGGGGAGCAGTCCGATCCGCCGGTAGATCTCCTCGCGGCTAGTGCTTCCAGTAGGTCGCCACCAGCCTGTGGCTCACACCGGACCCGAGGATGGACTACGACGCGTTCCTGGGGGGCTAGGCCCTTGAGGACGGGTGGGCGAACTATGCGTTGGCTTGTTCGCGCTACATCCGCGCAGACAGGGTGCTGAGCCAGACGAAGGAGAGCACCACGGCGGCGACGAACGGCAGGGTCGTGGCCGGGCCTGCCGAGCTCAATCCCACCGGCCAGCTAGCGGACCCTGTCGTCGCGGTTTTCCCGTCCTGGTCGTGGATGACGTCGCCGCCCAGCTCCCAGAACGCCTCACCCGGCGTGCAGGTGGTGCTGACGTCGGGTGGAGGCCAGGCGCTCACATCTCGCGCTCGAGAAGCCCGGCGAGCTCAGCGGCGGTGATGTTCTGCACGTCGGTCGTCACCCAGCCCTGCGCCTGGAGGAACCTCAGGTGGGTGGGATTCTTGACGTGTACCGCACCCTGAAGGGTGACCGCGTACACGGCGGCCTGTCCGGATATGCGGACGAGTTGTGCGGGAATGCCGGCCACGAAATCCTCCTCGGATAGTTCCGTTATGACTGTCCACCAGGTCGTACGCCTGAGGGCGCCGTCCCAACTGAAGCTGAAATGGATGTGGTCGGTGTGCGGATTACTGGTTCCGGTGTAGGGCAACCAGCCCTCGTCCGGACGGTAGGAGCGCCACATCTTGCGGTTCCAGATGATGTACATGATCCCGAATCGACGCGCGAAGGCATGGCGGTTGCCGTACTCGTCGGTGCGTAGCAACCAGTACAGGAAGTCGTTTGCGGCCTGCCGACTCCCGTCCATCGTCGCGTCGAACATGACGTCCAGGGCGCGACCTTCCTTGTGCTCGTTGACCCTCGACGAGCAGGGGTGCGTGATGCTCCATGCCCGGCTGCCATACGTGTCGAAGATGATGTTTCTGAGGTCTATCGGACCGCGCTTGTCCGTCAGGTCGCAGGTCGTGCCTCCGACGTACGGTGCATACGCATCGATGAAGGGGGGATACGACGGGCGTTGCGGCATGATGCGGATCGCGACCCGCGACGACGGCGGCCTCTGCACCTGTGCTGCTGCCGGGCTCGCCGCCGCTGCTGCTGGCCGGAACCACGACCCTGCCAGCGCTCCCGAGACCGCCGCCGCCATGATGCTCCGGCGACCCGGCTGCAAAGGACGTCCTTCTCTCGCGTCTGCCTGGCTCATGCCTCCAGCTCACCGCACTGGCTGGGAGTAGGGCTGCCGGCTGAAGGCATGTTTGGGCACGCGGACTGCCCGGCGGACGGCATACCGACGTCCGGTCGCCGAAGGACAATCGGATTGCATGAACGCAGAAGGCAGCCGGGATTTCGGCATTGCACCGTTTCGGTCCACGCCTGTTCGAGGGGCGCATCGAGCGTAGCTATTTCGGCGTACGCAAAATGACGCGTCAGACCAAACAGCCGTGAGCGCCACGGGGGCCAAGCCGTTGGACAGCCGAGTCGGGCCAGGCCGCCGTTGCCCTGACGGGGCGCGTGTCATCGTGGAGCGAACCTGGACCTGACCAGCTGCGGTCGTTCCGCCTTGACTAAGGCGCTCAGAGTTCGATGGGCTGCATCCTCGCCGCGTGTGCCGGCAGAGAGTGGGTGCGGAGGTGGGGGGCAAGTGGTGGCGGCGGTTGTGGGCGTACTGCCGAGCCCATCCGACGACGATCTTCCTGTCTCTGCTCGGCGGTATCGGCGGGACCGTCATTCCCGCGTTCACGCCGCTCGTCGTCCGCCAGGTCGTCGACGAGGTGATCCTGGCCCACCGCTCTCCGCTCGCCCCGTGGCTGATCCTGTTGGTCGCGGCCGGCGTCGCCCGCTTCGGGCTGAGCATGCTGCGCCGCTACTACGCGAGCCAGCTCGCCAACCGGGTCGGCTACGCGCTGCGTACCGACCTCTTCGCGTCCCTGCAAAGGCTGGACGGGCACCAGCAGGACCGGCTGCGGACGGGCCAGGTCGTGAGCCGCAGCACGTCGGACGTGGCGATGATCGAGCGGTCGATCGAGACCGCGCAACAGCTGGTCACCAACCTCGTGTGGTTCGTGATGGCCCTGGTCATCATGCTCGTGCTCGCCCCGACGCTGTCGCTCGTGGCGCTGGTGATGCTGCCGGTGCTGTACCTGGTGGCCCGCCGCGGCAACGCGGTGCTGTTCCCCTCGTCGTGGGACTACTCGCACCAGTCCGGCCGGGTGGCCGCCGTGGTCGAGGCGGCGGTGACGGGTGTGCGGGTCGTGAAGGGCTTCGGCCAGGAGGGACAGGAGCTCGCGAAGCTGGAGGCAGCGGCGAGTGCGCAGTTCAGGTCGGGGATCAGGCGGACGCGGTTCACGAGTACGTATGTCCCGGCGCTGACCGCGATTCCCGCGGTGGGGCAGGTGGGCGTGCTCGCGCTCGGAGGCTGGCTCACCCTGCGCGGCGACATCACGCTCGGGACGTTCCTCGCGTTCGCGAGCTACCTCGCGCTGATGGTGGCTCCCGTACGGACGTTCGTCGGGCAGTTCGCCCAGTGGAACACCACCAGGGCGGCGGTCGTCCGGGTCCTGGAGATCATCGACGCAAGGCCCACGATCACCGACGCGCCCGATGCCGATTCAGCGCCGCAGGGCGCGGTGCCGGTCGAACTCGACGACGTGACGTTCGGATACGACCCCGACCACCCTGTCCTCAGGGGCGTGTCGTTGCGGGTGGAGCCGGGTGAGTCTCTTGCCCTGGTGGGAGGCACCGGGTCCGGGAAGTCGACCGTCGCCCTGCTGCTCGCCCGCCTCTACGACCCACAGGGTGGCGCGGTCCGCCTCGACGGTCGCGACATCCGCGCGCTCACGATCGGGTCGCTGCGGGCGCGGATGGGCACCGTGCTGGAGGAGAGCTTCCTGTTCTCCGACACCGTCCGCGCGAACATCGCGTTCGGCCGGCCCGACGCGACCGACGCCGAGGTCCGCGCGGCCGCGCGTGCGGCGGAGGTGGACGGCTTCGTCAACGGCCTCGCCGACGGCTACGACACGGTGGTGGGGGAGCGGGGTCTCACCCTCTCCGGCGGCCAGCGGCAGCGCATCGCCCTGGCCCGCGCGCTCCTGACCGACCCGCGGCTGCTGGTGCTCGACGACGCGACGTCCGCCGTCGACGCGGGGGTCGAGGCCGATATCCACGCCACGCTGCGACGGGTGATGCGGGGACGTACGACGCTGCTCATCGCCCACCGGCACAGCACCCTGCAGCTCGCGGACCGGATCGCGGTCCTGCACCACGGCGAGGTCGTCGACGTGGGGACTCACGCCGAGCTGCTGGCCCGATGCCCTCGGTACCGCCTGCTTCTGTCAGGACACGACGAGGAGATCGGCGGACGCGAAGACGACGCCGCCCGCGAGTCCGCCGACCCGTGGTCCACCCCACCGCCCGCGGAGACCGAGGGGCTGTTCGGCGGCGCGGCGCTCCCTGCCGACCAGGCGGCCCGGGTCGCCGCCCTCCCGGCGCCGCCGTCGGCCGCCTCGCCGGACCTCGACCTGGAGGAGTGCCGGCGGCTCGACCAGGACCTACGCCTGCGACGGCTGCTCAGGCCGTTCGCTGCGGCCCTTGCGGTCTCGCTGGTCCTTCTGGCCCTGGACACCGCTGCGCAGCTCGCCATCCCGTGGCTGACGCGTGCCGTCATCGACCGCGGCGTCACCCCGGGCCAGGTGCACGTTGTCTTCATGCTGTCCGGTGTGGCCCTTGGCGTCGTGGTCGCCGACTGGATCGTCCGGACCGGGCAGGAGCGACTGACAGGACGTACGGGTGAGCGGGTCCTGCTGTGGCTCCGCGTCAAGCTGTACGCCCAACTGCAACAGCTCGGCATGGACTTCTACGAACGCGAGCGCGCAGGTCAGCTCATGACCCGGATGACGAGCGACATCGAGGCGGTCAAGACGTTCATCCAGACCGGCCTGGGTCAGGCGGTGGTCGCCGTGATGACGTTCGTGGGGGTGCTGGTCGTCATGGCCACCATCGACGTGGGTCTCACCGCGGCCGTGGCGGCGATGTGCCTGCCGCTCGCGGCGGCGGCGCTGCTCTACCGCAGGTACTCCGGGCGGGAGTACGAGACCGCGCGGCGACGCCTCGGCGAGCTCAACGCGACCTTCCAGGAGAACGTCGCCGGAATCCGCGTGGCGCAGTGCTACGGCCGCGAAGAGGTCACCATCGAACGGTTCCGTACGGTCGCGTCGGACTACCGCGCCGCGCAGCTGCGGGCCCAGATGTGCATCGCGCTCCTGCTGGCGTTCGGGTGGGCGGTGGTGGAGTTCACCACCGCGCTCGTGCTCGGGGTCGGCGCCCACCGGATCGCTGGGGGCACCCTCACGGTGGGCGGCATGGCCGCGGTCATGCTCTACGCGACCATGCTGTTCGCGCCGGTCCAGCAGATGTCGGGGATCTTCGACAGCTACCAGCGGGCCCGGGTTGGTCTGCGCCGGGTGGCCGAGGTCCTCGACACACCGGTCTCCACGCCCTCGCCTGCGCACGCCCGCGCGCCAGACAGGCTCGCTGGCGAGGTGTCCCTCGAGAACGTGCGATTCGGCTACGGAGGTGCCGACGATGCCGTACGCGACGTGACGTTGCGGATCGCGCCCGGCGAGACGGTCGCCCTGGTGGGGGAGACCGGCGCCGGGAAGTCGACACTGATGAAGCTGGTCGCCCGGTTCTACGACCCGACGGCGGGAAGCGTACGCGTCGACGGGACCGACCTCACCCAGCTGGACCTGCCGTCGTACCGCCGGCGGCTCGGCGTCGTACCGCAGGAGACCTACCTCTTCTCGGGCGCGGTACGAGACGCGATCTCCTACGCCCGACCGGACGCCTCCGATGCAGACGTCGAGGCCGCGGCCCGTGCCGTCGGCGCCCACGAGATGATCTGCGCCCTGCGCTACGGCTACCTCCACCCCGTCGGCGAGGGCGGCGGCGGACTGTCGGCCGGCCAGCGGCAACTGCTCGCCCTCGCTCGGGCCCGGCTCGTCGAACCCGACATCCTGTTGCTCGACGAGGCCACCGCGGCACTGGACCTGGCGAGCGAGGCCGCCGTCAACAACGGCATGGCCCAACTGGCCACCACACCGACCACGATGGTCATCGCCCACCGTCTCACGACCGCGCAGCGAGCCGACCGGATCGTCGTCATCGACCGCGGTGCGGTCGTCGAGCAGGGGACGCACGACGCCCTGGTCGCCGCGGACGGCACCTACGCCAGACTCTGGCGGAGCTTCACCGGCAGCGACTATCCGGTCCATCTCCCTTAGTCGCCTGGTGAACCGGTGAGGGGAGATCGATGTTCGCGTTGCTGCGTTTCTCGATAGCGGTGACCCCACGGGCTGGTGGGGGGTTGCTGGCGCTGGCGATCCTGAGCGCGCTGACGAGTCTCGCCGCGACCGTGCTGATCGGTCAGGTCGTGGGGGCGACCCCGGCGTTCGTGGCCGGTGGTCCGGGTGGTTCGTCGCCGACGGCGTTCGCGCTGTTGGTGGTCGCGTTGGTCTTCGTGTTCACGGTCGACGGTGTGCTGACCGTGGTGTCGAGCATGGTGACGACGCGACTGACGTACGACGCTGATCTCGTCATCAACCGAGCGATCTCGGCGACGATGACGGCATCGCCGAGGATCGGCCACCTGGAGTCGACGGTCGTGGCGGATGAGTCTCGGCGGGCTCGGGGAATCGGGAACCGTGCGGTCTGGGTGGGGTTGATCGCGCTGGCGGAGCTTGTTCGTTCGCGGCTGCTGGCGATCGGTGCGGCCGTGGTCGTGGGGGCGTTGTTCTCGTGGCCGGTCGCCGTTCTGCTGTTGTCGACCACTGGCTTGGTCGAGTGGTGGTCGGCGCGGATGTCGGCCTCGGAGGAGTTGACGTGGCGCGGGGGGACCCGGTCCGGTCGGGAAGCCGACTATGCGTACGAGCTGGGGATGGGGACGGCTGCCAAGGAGCTGCGGGTGTTCGGGTTCGCGCCGTGGCTGATGGACCGGTTTGTGCGTGACTGGCGGGCCGGGATGGTGCCACTGTGGCGGGTCCGCCGGACGGCGACGCTGCGGACCATGGCGGTGTACGCGGCTCACCTTGGTGCGTTGGCGGTCGCTGTCTGGGTGCTGGTGCGGGATGTGAACGCGGGGTCGCTGGGGTTTGCCGAGGTCGCGACCGTGCTGACCGCGTTGTTGCGGCTTGCGATGTCGGCCAACGGCGCCGGCGCCGCTTCGATGGAGCGGGCGACCTCGGCGTTGCGGGCCCTGTACCGGCTGCCGGGGACGGCGTTGGCGGTGCGGGAGGGCACGTACCGAGCCGGCGGAACCGATGGAGCGCCGGCAGCGCGGGTGTCCGGGCCTGCCGTGGTGGACCCGCCGCGCCCGCCGTCGGGTCCACCGGAGGTGCGGTTGGAGAACGTGTGGTTCCGGTACCCGGGCTCTGACGTCGATGTGCTGCGCGGACTGGATCTGCGGATCGGCGCCGGCGAGGCGATCGGGCTGGTGGGGTTGAACGGCGCGGGCAAGTCGACGTTGGTGCATCTGTTGGCGGGCGCGTACCAGCCGACCGCGGGGCGGGTCACCGTGGACGGGGTGGATCTGGCCGAGCTGGATGATCACGAGCTGGCGGCATGGCAGCGCCGGCTGGCGCCGGTCACCCAGGAGTTCCTGCGGTTACCGCTGACCGCGGCGGAGAACGTGACCTTCGCCGATCCAGCGGCCCGGAAGCAGTTGGCCGCCGTGGCGGCGACCGCGGGAGCCGACGGTGCAGTGGCGAACCTGCCGCGGGGTTGGGACACGATGCTGGACCGTTCGGTCACCGATGGCGGGGAGCTGTCGGGCGGGCAGTGGCAGCGGCTGGCGCTGGCGCGCGCTCTGTGGGCGGTGAACGACGGCGCCGGGATGCTGGTGCTCGACGAGCCGGCGGCAGCCCTGGACGTCCGGTCCGAGGCGGAGCTGGTGGACCGCTATCTGCGGCTCGCCACCGGAGTGACCTCGCTGTTGATCTCGCACCGGTTCTCGGTGGTGCGTAACGCCGACCGGATCTGCGTCCTGGAAGCGGGCGTGATCGGCGAGTACGGAACACACGACGAGCTGCTGGACGCGGGCGGCCGTTACGCGGCGATGTTCACGCTGCAGGCGGCGCGGTACGTGGGAGGCGAGCTGTGATGCGTGAGCGGTGGGGCTCGCTGGTGGTCCTGGTGCGCCTCACGGTCGCGGCGTCTCCGCTGTTGGCTGCGACCGAGTTGCTGCTCGTGGTGGCGATGGCCGTCTCGGGGCCGTTGCAGGCCTACGGCGTGGCCCGGGTGGTGAACGCGGTGTCCGGGCAGGGCTCGGTGACGTTGGGCGCGGCAATCCTGTTCGGAGCGCTCGCGGTCGCGTTCGGTGCTCTGGTCCTTTCCGACGCCGTACGGCATCGGCTCGAGGACGGGATCGAGATCGGGTTACAGCGCGAACTGCTGGACCTGGCCACCACACCGCCCGGGATCGCCCACCACGAGCAGCCCGAGATCGCCGACCGGTTGGGTGCCGCTCGGGATGAGTTCCGCCGCCTGAAAGGAACCGCGGGCACCATCGGCAGCGGGTTGGCAGTCCTGGTCAGTACCGCCACCGTGCTCGTCCTGCTCGCGGGCATCCACCCTCTGCTGTTGGCGCTGCCACTGGTGGGTCTGCTGCGACTGTGGGCGACGGCCAGCGGCGCCAGGCAGTTTCGGCATGCGATCACCGCAACCATGGAGTACAACCGGCGCCAGGCCAGCTTGTTGGATATCGTCAGCGACCCAGGGCACGGTCTGGAAGTACGCGCGTTCGGGCTGCGTGGACTGCTCACCGACAAGATCGCGGAGCAGTTCCGCTCGCAGAACGGCCCGCGTTGGCAGGCCATCCGGCAGGGCAAGCTGCTGGAGATCGCCGCTCGCGTACTCTTCGGCTCGCCTACGGTGGCGCGATCGTGTTCGTCCTGTGGCTGGCACGGGCAGGACGCGCGACGCCCGGAGACGTGGTGATGGTGCTGCTCCTCGCACCGCAGACCGACCAGGCCGCACAACGACTCTCCGACTCCGTACGGGTGTTCATCGGCCTGCTGGACGTCGCCGGACACATCCAATGGCTGCGGCGGTACGGCGACGAGCAGGTCGCGTGGGCCGGATCCGATGAGCCCCCCACCGCTCTGCGGAGCGGAATCGAGCTCCAGAACGTGTCCTTCGCCTATCCGGGAACGGCCCACCCGGTGCTACGCGAACTGAACGTGCATCTCCCAGCGGGCAGCACCGTCGCCCTTGTCGGGGACAACGGCGCAGGGAAGACCACCGTGGTGAAACTGCTGGCCCGGCTCTACGACCCCACGGGCGGCGCCATCCTCGTCGACGGCACCGACCTCCGCACGATCGACCACCAGGCGTGGCGCCACCGGATCTCGGCCGGATTCCAGGACTTCGTACGGTACGAATACACCGCCCGCGAAGCCATCGGACTCGGCGAACCCACTCGACTGCACAAGCCCAGCCACGCAAGTTCACCAACGGCACCGCCTGCTCGTACCGATGACGATGCTGGTTATGACGCAGCCATCGACGCCGGCGACGCCCGTGCCGTGATCGACCGGCTCCCCGACGGTCTGGACACTCGGCTGGGCAGACGGTTCGGCGGCACCGACCTCTCCGGCGGCCAGTGGCAACGACTTGCACTCGCCCGTGCCTTCCTGCGCGAACGTCCATTGCTGGTGCTGCTCGACGAACCCGCGGCCGCGCTCGACCCCGAATCCGAACACGCCCTTCTGGACCGGTTCAACGCCGCATCCGCTGCCACCCGCGCCTCGGGCGGCATCACCCTCCTGGTGTCACACCGGCTCTCCACCGTACGGATGGCGGACCTCATCCTCGTTTTCGACAACGGCGACCTCACCGAGTCCGGCAGCCACGACGAACTCATGGCCACCGGAGGGCCTTACGCCGAGCTCTTCGCGCTCCAAGCCAGCGCCTACCAATAGAACGACGCCGACCTGGGCCTCAGGCGTCAGTCTCGGTGGTCGGCGGGTGTGTCGGGAACGGGGCTGGGGTCGCCTGACGCCACCTGTCGGTCTCGTCGGGGCCGGACGCGTAGGAGTGCCCGGGCGGCCAGGACGCCGGCGAGCACGGCGATGAGGATCATGACAAACGCTGGAGCGCCGAGTCGCTCCACGCCCGCGGCCAGCCGGTGCTGGAAGTAACCGGCGGCATCGATGAGGGGATCGGCCGCTGGGACGCCGCGATAGGTGCGTACCTCGTACCAGCCGTAGTAGGCGACGTAGAGCCCTGCCGTCAGAAGCAGCGCTCCGCCGAGGCGGGGCACCAGCCGGCCGACGCGGCGGATCCGGCCGAGGAGTGATGTCTGGGCCAGGGCGACGGCGACCGCGGCCACACCCACGACCAGCCCCATACCGGCCGCGTACGCGGCGAACAGCGCGAACCCGTCGGCGACGGATCCGGCGCGGAAGCTGGTCACGACGATCGCCAGGAACGGACCGATCGTGCAGCCGAGCGAGGCCACCGCGTACGCGGCGCCGAAGGTCACCATCGACCGGACGCTTCCGGTCACCGCAGCACCTCGCCTCAACCTGGGCGCCGGGAGGTCCCGGCCGGCCAGCAGCCAGCCACCGGCCGCGGCGACCAGCAGACCGAGCACGATGGTGAACCACGGCAGGTGTTCCTGGACGCCTCCCGCGACCGGGGCGACCGCCAGTCCGAACGCACCGAACACGGCGACGAAGCCCACCGACATCGCGGCCGTCAGTCCGAGCGCCCGGACGACCGCCGGCCCCCGTCCCGCTGGGTCGTCACCGAGCACCAGCAGTGACAGGTAGGCCGGCAACAGCGCGAATCCGCACGGATTCACCGCGGCCAGCATGCCGGCCGCCACGGCTACGGCGAGGGGCAGCTCCGTCATGTCAAACCTGTGGGGTCAACCGGTGAGTGCGTCGACGCGGGAGGCGAGATCGGACGGTTCGAGGTAGCCCTTGAAGGCGACCTCGCCGTCTGCGTCGAGGAGGACGAAGGTCGACTGCGCAGTGACGCCGAACCGCTTCCACACGGCACCCTTCTCGTCGGACAGGTGCCTCATCCCCTGGACACCTGTTCGGGTCACGAACTCCTCCATCGCCGCCGCCTGGTCCAGCCCGGCGACCCCGACGACATTGACCTTCCCGTCGTAGGTCTCGGCAAGCTTCGTGACGGTGGGTGCCTGCCCCACGCAGGTCGGGCACCACGGAGCCCAGAACCACAGCACCGCCGGCCTACCCGCCAGGCTCCGTCCGTCGAAAGTGTCACCGTCCAATGTGTCCGCGGTGAATCCCAGCGTGGCCGACGCCTGCGCGGGTGTCGCTTCGGTGCCCGACCCGGCCTTCGCGTCGGTGCCGGCGGCGGTCGGCGTGGCCGTCGACCGGGTGGGCGCGGCGTCGGCGCCCGGGCTCTGGGTTCCGCAGGCGGTGACGACAGCGCCGACAACCACGAGGACGAGCAGAACTGCCCGGGTGCGCATCACTAAACCTCCATGAACTGGCCAAGCCCTGTCGAGAGCGGCAGGCATCGACCTGGCAGTTCCTCCACGGCCAGTGACAACCTGGCATGCCCGCTGGCGTCCGCACTGTAACCGTGCTCACCGTAACCGTGCTCACCGTTCGAGGGGAGGCTGCCGCGTCCACGGCTGTCTCGTCCCTGCTGCCCGATGAAGGGATTTCTGGTGGGCGATGATGGTGGCATGCCTGTCGATGTCACCACCGAGATCGTGATCGAGCGCCCGTGTGAGCAGGTCGCCGCGTATGCCGGCGACCCGTCCCACGCGCCCGAGTGGTACGCCAACATCAACTCGGTGCGCTGGCAGACGCCACCGCCGGTTGGTGTGGGCTCGCGGATGGATTTCGTGGCCCGGTTCCTCGGCCGAACGCTCGCCTACACCTACGACGTCGTCGACTACGGCCCGGACCGGCTGGTCATGCGTACCGCGCAGGGACCGTTCCCGATGGAGACCACCTACACCTGGCACTCCGCGGGCGCCTCCTCCACCCGGATGACGTTGCGGAACCGGGGCGAGCCGGCCGGGTTCGCCAAGGTCGCCGCACCGATGATGGCGGCGGCGATCCGGCGCGCCAACCAGAAGGACCTGGCCACGCTCAAACAGATCCTGGAGTCGTCATAGAACGGCAGCTCCGCTCAGGTACTGGGACCGTAGGACGCGGCGATGTCCTGAGAGGTGGCCCATCGGCTGTAGGTGGGTGACTGCGGCCAGCCGTCGGGCGAGTCCTGCCACTCCTCCTGTCGGCCGTACGGCAGGAGGTCGATCAGTGCGAAGCTGTGGCTGAGTTGCTCGGTGCCACGGCCGTTGGTGTGCCAGGTGCGATAAACGGAGTCGCCATCGCGCAGGAACACGTTGACGGCGAATCCGCCGCCGGGCGGCGCGCCGACGTCAGTGCCGAAGGGGCTGTTCGCCGTGGAGTACCACGTCATCGTGTTCCCGACCCGTCGCTTGTAGGCGAGTGCGTCGTTGATCGGACCTTGCGTGACGATGACGAACCGGGCGTCGTAGTTGTCCAGGAACTCGAGCCGGGTGAACTGTGAGGTGTACCCGGTGCAGCCGCCGCACTGCCACTGCTCGCCGGGGAACCACATGTGGTTGTAGACGATCAGCTGTGACCTACCGTCGAAGATGTCCACCAGCCGGACCGGTCCCTGCTCGCCCTCGAGGGTGTAGTCGGGCATCTTGACCATCGGCATTCGGCGACGCTGCGCGGCGATCGCGTCGAGTTCCCGGGTCGCGGCCTTCTCCCGGTCACGCAGTGCATCGAGTTGGTGTTGCCAGGTGTCGGCGTCGACGATCTGCGGTAGTGCGCTGGCAGTCATGGGGCTCCTCGAAATGATCCTCGGTGTCCACGGCAGGTGGCTCACAGGTATAGACCGTGCCCGGTCGCGGAACTCATCGGTGGCCAGGGCAAAAGGTGTGCTCGACGCCTGGGGTCGGGCTCGCTCGGCCTGCACCAGTGGTGCCGGCGGACCAGCCGAGGAAGCGGCCGCCAAGAGAGGACTTTAATCCGCGGACGAGGTTTCGATTTACGGAGCTTCTGGCATGTGGTGGGGGACTGTTGCGAGTTGCCCCGCTCTGCCCGACGTTCCGCCGGAACGGTCCCGGGCTGCTGGGGGCGACCCCACGAAACGAGGATGACCATGGCTCGCCCCTGGACGACGTTGCTGGCCGGTCTCGCAGGCACGCTCGTCGTCGTCGGCGTCTCCGGCGCCGCCGCCGACCCCGTCGCTTCGTCCCACCACACCACAGCAACCCACGAGGTCGCCGGTGCCGCATCCGGCAGGCCGACGGTCTCGATGGTCACCCTTGTCACCGGCGACCGGGTACGGATCACCACCCAGGCTGACGGGTCGCGGACTGTGGTCCCCACGCCGCTGTCGGGCCGGGTGGCGCGGCCGTACAGCATCCGCTACCGGGGCACGGCGATCGAGGTCGTCCCCTCCGACGCCCGGCCGTTGCTGCGGTCGGGGCGGCTTGACCCGCGCCTGTTCGACGTCGCGGGCTTGATCGCCGCCGGCTACGACGACGCGTCGACGAAGGTGCTTCCGGTCGCCGCCCGACACGCACCCGGCCGGGGAGCGGTGGCGAGTCACGCCGACGGAGCCACCCTGGCGGGGCAGGAGACCACGGGGAACTCGACGCCGCTCGGTGTCCGGAAGAACGAGGCGGCGGCGTTCTGGCGTTGGCTCACCGGACCGAAGCCGGCCGAGGTGGGTGCTCCCCGGCCGGTCGGCGGAGCGCTTACGGCCGGTGTCGAGAACCTGTCCCTGCGCCTCCGACCGTCGGCAGTCCGCCCGGCGACCCAGCCATCTGCCGCGACCACGGACGCCGGTGCACCGGCGCGCGGCAGCGGGGCGCACCCGCACGCCCGAGCGGCAGCCGGCCCCCAGGCGGCGACGTACAGCGTCCTGCTGCGGATCATCGACCGCAACGGGAAGCTGCTCACCAACCTCGACGAGGGCTTCATCACCCAGCCGGTGGTCCTCAACCTCGACACCGAGGACATCTACAACCTGGAGCCCCGTAAGACCGGTGTGGGTGCCCAGGTGCCCCCCGGCAGGTACAGCTTCGGCGAGATCATCGTGACCGCACATGGATTCAAGCCGAGGAGCTACACCGACCTGGCACGCCCCAACTTCACGGTGAACGGCAACCTCACGATGACCCTCGACGCCCGGAACGCGCACGAGGTCACCGCGAGGATCCAGGCGCCGAGCCCGAAACCGATCGTCACGACGTTCGGAACCGTCGAGTTCTTCGCCGGGCGGCCGTGGACCACGCTGGTCACCATCCCGGCAGGTACGAACTTCCGCGCTTTCGCGAACACCACGTCCGAGGTGACCGACCGGGCGTACAACTTCGCGATGTTCCAGTCGCTGAACACCGGCTGGGGCATGTACGACCTGCTCGTCGGCGCACCGCAGCGGATCCCCGCGACCACGTCCTACGAGATCCGCAACGCCGACCTCGCCAAGATCAGGTCCACCTTCTATTCCCCCGGCACAGGTCTCGACCTCGACGGTGTGTACTTCCGCGAGTCCCAGCTGCCGGGTGACGTACAGGTCGGGCTCGGCGGCTTCTACGACACCAGGCTGCCGTCCAAGCAGGTGCACTTCACCAGCCCCACGTTCGGTTCGGAGCCACTGCCGTGGTCGGCGTCCCTGGACGTCGGGCCGAGTCCCCTGGCCCTGAGGTACTCGGAGCTCCGTACGCCGGTGCTCCTGCCCGCTGGGGAGAGCGTCGAGCAGCCGTGGAGCCCGGCCGCCTACCGGCCCGAGGCCAGCGGCGAGCGCAAGGGCGACCAGACGATGAACATCACCTTCGAACCGTTCTCGCCGTCGGTCGACAACAACCGGATCATCTGGTGGGACACGACCGGGATCACCGGCGGAGCCACGCTGAAGGGCACCGGGGTGCCCGCCGACACGGTTGACGCTCCGTTCCTGCTAGAGACCGGTCCGCAGGCCCTGCCGTCGGCGTGGTACACCCTCGACCTCCTGGCGCGGCACACACCCACCTGGTCGAAGTACGCCACCAGCGTGCACGCGTTCTGGAAGTACCAGTGCCACACGCCGGACGTTGTCCACCCGATGAGGCTCCTGAACATCCGGGTCTCCGGCGCGTTCGACATGTACGGCCGGGCGCCTGCCGGCCAGCCGTTCCGGCTCGACCTCACCGTCGACCCGCCCCGGGAAACGGGAACGCCACAGACGGTCACCCTGTCGGTGTCGTTCGACGACGGGAAGACGTGGAAGGACGTGCCGACCACCCGGGACTCCACCCTCGACTGGCACGGCATCGTGAACCACCCGAACAAGCCGAACGGATTCGTCTCGGTCCGGGCCAAGACGGTCACCGACCGGTCGTATGTCTACAGCATGACCACGATCCGGGCGTACGGGCTCGTCGCCGCGACGTCCTGAGAGCGGGGGGTGGTCGGGTGGCCGGCGGGCGCAGTGCGCGACCCGCCGGCCAACCCGTGGGATGTCTGTGGACGCTCAGGCCTTGGGTGAACCTGGCTACTTGAGGTAGGTGAGGCCGTCGGTGGTGATGGGTGCCGGTTCGTGTGGCGGCGGATTCCTGCAGGATGACCGGAGTTCGGCTGATCGAAGCGGTCCGGGTAGTCGCTCCACCCACCTACGCGACTCCCGGTACGCCACCAATCACTCCGGCAGCAACCAATCCCCCGTCAGGCCCGCGACCGCCAGCAAGGCGGTCCCCCACACCCGACGTGATCTCACGTTGAGTTCCTCTATTCGTTTATGAAAATGTCCGATTTGAACAGAAAAGAAAGAGGGTGCCCCTTGCACGAGGTCCACCAAACCGGACGGAGACTACCGCAAGTGTGATCGCTGGGACCAGCTACAGAGTTGGGCACGGTTGCGGGTGCTCACCCGACTTCGCCACCTGGCCGCGGTCACCGCCATTCGGCAGGGAAGCAGGGCGGAAAGAGGACCTTTCTGGACCTTTCAGATCGATTCGCTCCAGGCCTCGATGTTCAAATGCGGTGGTGGGCTTGGGCAAAAGCGACAAAAGCAGCGGCCCTGCTTAGCTGTCCGGAAGAGACCGAAGGCCGGCGGAGGGGCGGATCTCCGAGGTTCGGGCGCAGGGCCGTCGGGCGTGGTGTAGAAATACGCCCAGTTTTGAGCTGACGGGGGAATCGTCATCATTGGGGTGGGGAGTCGTCCATGTCTGCTTGGTGCCGGCCTGTCGAGACTGCAGTGTGCTCGACTCCGACGACGTGTCGCAGCCTCTACCGTCGGGGGTTCTCTGGCGGGCTGCGCGAGGGCGTGCCGATCGCCGGCGCCGGATCCACCGCCTCGTCTGAGGCGGTGGTGGCGTGTGAGGGCGCCGTGTGAGCTGGACACCGGTTCGGGCTCGAGCCGGTCGGGGTTGTCGAGGCGGGCGGTGTTGTCGGCTGGTCTGCTGGTTGCCGGGTGTGGCCAGGTGCCGCGGCCGACCATTCGGACGATCAGCCGCGAGGTCGGCGGCGATCCCGTGGTTCGGGAGTTTCGGGAGATCCTCGACCGTCGGGTGAAGGCACTCCGAAACGATGACGAGAGGACGTTCCTGGCTGACCTTGACGAACGGAACGACCGGCTTGTCAGGAGCCAGAAGTTGCTCTTCGCCAACCTGCGGCAGTTCGAGTTCACCAGGTTCGACTACGTGACAGAGCAGACCACCCATGTGGAGGACGGTGCGCTCATCCGTTTCGTCCCGGTCCTGCAGATCACCCAGCTCACCACCGACGCCGGACCTGGCGGGGTCGCACCCGCGGAGACGTTCCAGTACACACTGGTCCCGCGGTACGACAAGCTGTTCATCACAGAGATCGACGGCGTGACCACGGATGCGGAACAGATAGCCCATGGTCCGAAGGCAAATGCGCCGTGGAACTTCACGCGCCTGCAGGTGATTCGAGCGGGGAAGGTCTGGCTCGCCAGCGATTCGAGCGTCACCGATCTCGACCGCTACGCCGCCGTGGCGAAGGCCCACCTCCATGACGTTGAGGCCCTGTGGGGAGATCGGATCAGGTTTCCCGGCCATCTGCTGTTCTTCACGCGGAACACCAAGAACATGAAGAAGTGGTTCGGCCTCGGCTCGTTCGCCGGCTTCAGCTCCGCGCTCGAAGGCGTCGAGATTCCGTTACAGGGTGTACGGCGGAACGGGCAGGTCTACAGCGGCCAATACGCGGGCTCGCGGATCGTGGTCAACCTTCGAGTTGCGGAGGCGTGGAACGACGATCCAGAACTGGTGATGCGGCACGAGTTGGCACACGCGGTTTCCGCCCGGGCGACAAGTGTCGCAGGCAGTTCCGGCAACCTGGTGGTGTCCGCGCCTCGGTGGGCGATGGAGGGCTTCGCCCGATGGGTCGAGACGGTCGACAATCCAAGCCGGATGGACTATCTGCGCTATGTCGTACGGGTCGCGGTAGCCGCCGGCAAGTTCTCCGGAAAGCCACCGCGCCTGGAGGACTTCTTCTCAGAGGACGTCGTCTTCAGCTATGACCTCGGCGCCTCGGTCTTCGTCTACGTCGAGCAGATGAAAGGGCGGGACGCCGTGGTCGAGTTCTACGCCAGTCTGATCGCGCACAGCGAGCCCGCGGACTCACCGTTGGTCGACGAACCTGCCTTCGACCGAATCTGCCAGCAGGTGATGGGCATCAGAGGACCTGCGTTCCTCCAGCAGTGGGCCGACTTCGTTCGTAGGGGGGCGATATGACGGAAACCCCGCGGGCCTACACCAGCCAACGCGGACACCCTGGATCGGACGGACATGGCCCGCCGCACGGGCAGCCAGCGTCGCACGGAGATTCGAGGTCGCACGGACACCCTGGGCCGTACGGAGGTCAGTGGCAGCCGCTTCAGGGCCAGTGGCCGGGGCCGGGCGGGCAGTGGCCGCATCCATCCGTTGCGCACGTCGTACCTGATGCTGTCCCCGCCCGTCGACCGGTCCGCCGCCGAACGGGCCGCATCGTGGCCACCACCGTCCTGGCTGGCCTGTTCGCCTTCACCGCGGGCGGGATTGGTGGTTACGTCGCGGCGAGCAGGCTGACACCTCAGTTCGGGCCCACACACTGTGTCGGTTCCGCCAAGGCCTGCATACCGGAACTCGATGCCGCGAGTGTCATCGGCACGTTGAAGGCGCAGGGCCACACGTGCACGAAGTCCGCCGACAACCGAAACTGCGTGCTGCAGATCGGCCTCACGCAGTACGCCTTCACCCTGGAGATGGTCGGCGGTCAGATCCGCACGTACTCGGCACAAGTCAGCACGGTGATCGACGGCGCGCCCAGCAGCGAAGCGACCCAGCCCGGCAAGGCGGCCATCTCCTACCTGGAGTGGTCAGCCCACCTCCCCTATGCACATGAGCCGGAGTTCGAAGCACAGATCAACACGTGGCTACACCGGCAGGTAAAGACCCGCGCCACGGCAGTGGCCGACGTCGGAGGTTACAGGTACGAGATCGATGCCACAGCAGGGAACATTGTCGACCTCGACGTGGACGCGGTGATTCGACGATGACCACACCAGCCTCCCCGCAGTGGCAGCCGCGACCACACCGCACGACGCCGGCACTGCCACCGCATCAGGAGCCACCGCCACCGCCGCTCGCAGGGCGGCACCAGCCGCAATGGGCGCCGCCGCCACCGCCGCCACCGCATCAGGAACCGCCGCGGGCGTGGAAATATCAGCCGCAATGGGGAATGCAGCCTCCGCTCTCGCCCAGCCCGGAGCCGCATCGTTCGTACCCGCCCGCACAAGGCTTCCCGCGGCGGCGCCGGCGACTGGCGATCGTGGTTGCGCTCGTGTTAATGCTGCTCGTGGCCGGGGGAACAGGGGCGGCGATCGGGGTTGTCGCAGGTACCGGCCCGAAGGGACCGACCGACCCGCCAACCGTCGATGCCCACTTTCCGCATGGGACGCAACGCTACATACGCGGAGTGACGGTGTCGGCAATTGCCAGGGACTGGCTTGCCCAAAAGGAATGGACGTGCGAGTTCCACCCGCGCATCAACAGTCGATCATCCAGACGCGCGGAGTGCAGTCCTCGAGGTAATACCGCGAGCGAGCTCGAGGTCACCATTGCCTACGACTCCGAGAAACGTGTACGAGAGGCAGACCTGATGTGTGCCTACGGACCGGGCAACCCGACCTGCAAGGAACTGTTCACCGAACTGGCTGGCATCTTGCTCGCACGAGACGAGAGACTGCGCAAGCAGGCGGTCCAGTGGACCGGCGCGAACGTCGACAACGACGCCTCCACAGTCATCGGTGAGCTACGCCTGGTCGCCACACTCTCGCCCCACACTCTCGACTGCACACCAGCGAGCTGACCGCCCAGCGCCGCAAGGGAGGGCAATCTGTCCGGACGTCACAACCCCGGGTGCGCGGTAGTCGCGCGACACCGCCGTCCTGCTCAGGACAGCACGCGGTAGGTCACGTGCGTCACCGTCTTCGCTACTCGCGATTCCACCTGCTCGAGTTTCAGCGGCGGGACACCCTCGAACAGCCGCGCGCCGGCGCCGAGGGTGAGTGGCGCAATGTGCAGCCGTAGCTCGTCGACCAGGCCGGCGGCGAGGTACTGGTTGATGGTGGCCGCGCCGCCCTGGAGAGAGACATCGCCGTCGCCGGCCGCCGCGCGTGCCTGTGCCAGTGCCGACTCGATTCCGTCGGTGACGAAGTAGTACGTGGTTCCACCGTCCATCGGCTGCGGGTCGCGCGCGTGATGGGTGAGCACGAAGACCGGGGCGTGGAACGGCGGATCGTCGCCCCACCAGCCGTTCCACTGCCGGTCCCACTCGCCACGCACGGGGCCGAACATGTTGCGGCCAATCACGAACGCCCCAGGCGCTGTCGGCTGCTCGACCTCGGCCGGGTTCTCCTCGGAGCCGTCGAACATCCAGGCGTGCAGCTTGTCGCCCCAACCGTCGCCGCCGTCCTCGCCGAACGGGCGTTCCTCGCTCTGGTTGGGCCCGGCCACGTACCCGTCGGCCGAGATCGTGATCTCGGCGATCACCTTGCCCGTACGTGTGGTCATTGCACTGTCCTCCTCGTGGCGACCCGCCGTCGCCTTCCCGGTGAGCTTTCTGTCACAGCATCCAACGCGACGTGGCCAACACTGCGTCTGCCAGACACTGTGTATCGTAGACACAGTTACTCGGTTCGGCAAGCCGACATTTCGCGTCCGGATCGCGGACGCCGAAGGGCTAGTCGCGATCTCCCTGCAGCGAATCGCGAGCGAGCTCAGCTACATCAAGGTGTCGCTCTACCGGTGGCGCATCCCGGCGGACGTCGGGGGAGCAAGCCATGGGACCAGGCGAGTCAGCCTGGTGTCCTGCTTCGGTCCGGGAGTGGTCCGGGAGTGCGGTGGCCCGTAGCCTGTCTCGGCGCCCTCACGTGGGTGTGAACCCGGCAGGGCGATCCCCGCTCGTACACGACCAAGACCAGCGGCAAGGATGATCTACATGAAGATCGGCGTCATCGGTACCGGGCAGTTCGCCCGCAGTTTCATCTCGTTGTGGCAGATGCATCCCGACGTCGAGGCGGTCTACGCCTGTGACCTCGTTCCCGAACGGGCCAAGGAGCACCAGGAGAAGTACGACCTGGCCGGCACGTTCGCCGACGTCGAGGAGATGCTGGCCTCCGACGTGGACTCGGTGGCGGTGATGACCCAGCGCTGGACGCACGGCTCGCTGGTGCTGCAGGCCCTTGAGGCCGGCAAGAACGTCTACTCCGCGGTGCCGATGGCGATCACCGTCGAGGAGATCAAGGCGATCGTCGACAAGGTCACCGAGACCGGGCTGATCTACATGATGGGCGAGACCAGCTACTACAACCCGGCCGTGGTCTGGGCCCGCGACAAGGTCGCCGAGGGCGCGTTCGGACGGGTGTTCTACGCCGAGGGCGACTACGTCCACGACATGGACAACGGCTTCTACGCCGCCTACAAGTACAGCGGCGGCGAGGACTGGAAGAAGACCGCCAGCTACCCGCCCATGCTCTACCCGACGCACGCGATCGGTGGCGTCCTCGGCGCGCTGCCGACCTACGCCACCAGCGTCAGCTGCATCGGCATCGTCGACGATCGCGGGGACGGCGTCTTCGACAAGGACGTGTCGCTGTGGGGCAACGACTTCTCCAACATGAGCGGGCTGTTTCATCTCGCCGACGGCGGCGCGATGCGCACCAACGAGTTCCGCCGGGTCGGCTACTGGCAGGGGCATGAGTCCCGGTTCCGGTTCTACGGCACCGATTCGGTGATGGAGCAGACCGGTCACGGCGCCACCTGGAGCATCAAGACCGAGGGCGAGGACTACCGCAAGGGCGACACCCTCGACATCAGCGATCTCTTCTACACCCGCGAACGTCAGATGCCGGAGGGATTCGGCGACGTCGACCCGGCACTGATGCAGAGCTTCGCCTCCGGCACCGCCAAGGTGCAGGACCGCAGCCGGCTGCCCAAGGAGTTCGAGGGCGCGCACAACGGGCACGAGGGCTCTCACCACTTCCTGGCCGACGATTTCGTCCGGGCGGTGACAACCAAGACGCAGCCGCCGGTGAACGCCTGGAAGGCGGCCCGGTTCACGCTGCCGGGTGTGATCGCGTTCGAGTCGGCCCGCCAGGGTGGTGCCCGGTTGCCGATCCCGGACTTCGGGGACGGCCCGGAGAATCCTGCCTGGTAAACCCGGCAGGCGCCGGACGCGAGCCGGGAGGTTGCCCCGCTAGTAGCGCCGCCGCCCCCGTCTGTAGGGCGTGAAGGCGGCGGGCTCTTCGTTGCCGATCCAGTCGCCGTCGGCGAGTCGGCGGAGGCTGGCTTCGAGGTCGAACGTCAGCCAGCGGGACAGCTGGGGGTGGGCGTAGTGCTGCCAAAGGCCGTACGGCCCTCGCAACGTCTCGAGGTAGGCGACGAGCTCTCGCACTCGTCGGTCCTGCGGTGAGACGCCGCATCGGGACGCGAGGTCGAGGAGAAAGGCGAGATCGAAGGTGACGTAGAAGGTGACCTGTCCCATGGCCCGTTCGAGCCCGACGAGGCGGGAGACTTCCCAGCCGAGCGTCGATTCGTCTCGGGTCTCGCGGGCGAGGAGATGGTCGACGCCGATGCGGGCGGCGTCCGATCGTCTCCGCTCGGGGTGCAGCGCGAAGCAGGCGACGGCGCCGGTCGTCGACGATCGGCACCCAGCGCCTCGGGTGAGTCGCCGGTAGTCCTTCTCCGGCGGTGAGGGGCGTCCGGGACCGCCGAGATCGGCTTTGGGTCCGGACGGCCAGGACCCGTCGGGGAGGCGTACGCCCAGGAGCCACTCGTAGGCGCGTTCGGCACGAGGGTCGGTGGCAAAGCCGGCGGCGGCGATGCCGCGCAACGGCACGACGGTCTGCATGGGGACGAACCGCGGGCCGTCTGATGGGGCCAACTGTGGCTGTGCCTTCCGGGTGGGCTTGGGTGCGGGCTGATCGTTGTCGTCGTCGAGCCACAGTCGCCACGACCCGTCCGCCTGCTGGCGGGCGAAGATGGCGTCGACCGCGTCACCCAACTCGGGGCCTGCGTACCCGAGGTACGCGAGCTGACAGAGCAGGTAGCCCGCGGCGTTGGGCCGGTGGCGCGCGGCTTCGAGCCGAGCGAGGAGCGACCGGACCACAGCGCTCTCGCGGATCTCGGCGCGCGACGCCTGCACGTCGTCGTTGTCAGCGGTGATTCCCTCGAGCTCGACCGCCGCGCGCCACTGGAGCGACGGGGACGGATCTCCGAGCAGGAGCGATGTCATCTTCATGTGAGGGCCTCGAGGAGGTACGGCGCGGTGGCGGTGTCGGCCTTGGCGAGTTCTTCGGGTGGGCCCTCGAAAACGATCTCGCCACCGTCGGGTCCGGCACCGGGACCCAGCTCGATGAGCCAGTCGCAGGTGGCGAGCAACATCGGGTCGTGTTCGACGACGAGGACGGTGTTGCCGGCGTCGACGATCGTGTCGAGGGCGCGAGCAAGCACGGCGACGTCGGTGACCTGCAGACCGACGGTGGGCTCGTCGAGGATGTAGAGGCTGCCCTCCTTGGCGGGGCGGGCGAGCTGTTTGGCGAGCTTGAGTCGCTGCGCTTCGCCGCCCGAGAGGCTCCAACCGGGCTGGCGGACGATGAGGTAGCCGAGGCCGAGCGCGAGAGCGGCGTCGCCGACGCGGTGTACGGCGTCGATGTCGCCCCACTCCTGGACGAGTTCGCCGATGGTGAGGGCTTCGATGTCGGCGAGGGTTCGGCCCCGCTCGACCAGGGCAGCGACCTCGCGGCGGTAGCCGGAACCGCCGCACGCCTCGCAGATCTGGGTCACCGACGGCAGGAACGACATGCCCTCCTGCCACGTCCCCTTGCCGCCGCAGGCGTCGCAGCCGTAGGCGAGGTCCTTGATCGTGATGCCCTGCTCGCGGGCCACTTCGCTGGCGGCGAACGACTTGCGGACCGCGTTGATGAGCCCGAGGAACATGCCGGGTGAGGTGATCTCGGCGCGGGCCTGGTCGGCGACGATGGTGCGGGCGGGCGCTCCCGAAATGGCGTCGTGAACGCCGGGCTGGACGCGGATGACACCGACGCCGGTGATGTTGGTCTTCGGTCGCGCCAGCCCCAGCGCGATCGTGTCGACGACGAGCGAGGACTTTCCCGACCCGGACACACCGCACACGCCGACCTGCACGCCGAGCGGGATGCGGACGTCGAGGCCGCGCAGGTTGTTCTCACGTACGCCCGTGACGTGCATCCACCCAGTCGGCACCCGGCGGTCGCGGCGAGGGACCGAGATTCCTCCGTCGCGCACCGCCCGGGTGACCGACTGGTCGCTGTCGAGATCGATGAGGCGGCCGCCGGCACGTCCCGGACCGGGGCCGATCTCGAGGACGTCGTCGGCGGCGCGGATGAGCGTCGGGTCGTGTTCGACGGCGATCACGGTGTTGCCGGCGTCGCGCAACTCGCTCAGGGCGCCGGCGAGCGCGGCTACTTCTGAGGGATGCAGCCCTCGGGACGGTTCGTCGAGCAGAACGGTCATGCCGACGAGCCCGCCGCCGAGCACCGACGCCAGCTTGATCCGCTGCGCCTCGCCCGCGGACAGGTTCCAGGTCATCCGGTCCAGCTGGAGATAGCCCAGCCCGACGGAGCCCAGGAAGCCGAGACGTTGCAACGCGACTGCGCGGGCGTTCGCCGCGTGTTCGTCGTCCGGCTCGTCCATCGACGCCAGTAGGTCCTCGAGCTCTGTGAACGACGCCGAGAACAGGTCGCTGCGGTCGCGGCCATCGAGGCGAATCGCCAAGTACGCGGCGCGCAGCCGCTTCCCGCCGCACTCCCGACACGGGAACACCGTGGTTTCCTTGCCGCCCAGGTCGTGTTGGGCCCAGTGGTTCAGGCCGACCCAACCCTCGACGCCGAACAAGATCGCGTGCCGGGCCTCGTCTGACATCTCGGACCATGGCGTGGTGGTCGGGTCGAAGTCGTAGCGCCTGATGAGCGCCTGCAGGAACTGGTCCGCGGAGGTCACGTGCACCCACGCGAGCGGTCCGCCGAAGATTCCCGAGCCGAACGGTGCGTCCGGCTTCACGATCACCTTGTCGAAGTTGAATTCCCGCTCGACGCCGAGACCGAGGCACTGCGGGCAGACGGCCGCGGGCGACCCGATGAGGTGACGCGGCTCGATCGGCACCGCGCTCGTCGCGCAGTCGTCGCAGGCCCACACCCCTTCAGGCTTAGGTGAGGTACGGCAGACGTTGTCACCACCGCACGCGAGGCAGGTCCTCACACCGGCGCGCGCCAGGACGAGCGTGATGAGGCGGTCGAGGTCGCTGGAGCGGCCGACGGTCGTCCGGGCCGCATGCTCGGCGGCAGGCCCACCCGGACCGAGGTTCGTCCCGCCCGCGTCGATGGTCATCGTCGGGCCCAGCCCGGTGAGCGAGTCGACCGGGGCTTCCGGTCCCTCGCGTACCGACTGGCGCTCGTAGACCGACAGACACTCGAGCAGTCGCCGCGTGGCTTCGGCGGCGACGACGTCGTGGACCAACGACGACTTGCCCGAACCCGACACGCCCGTCACGACCGTGAATCGGCCCTTGGCGAAGTCGACGTCGACACCCTGCAGGTTGTGGGCGCGGGCGTCTCGCACCCGGATGGCGTCGCTCGAGCGTCGGACGGCGCGTGGCTTGGCCCGCGGCGTGACTCTTGGTTGTTTCTCGGCAACGGGTGGGCCGCTGTGCTGCAGACCTCCGCCGTCAGGGCCACCGCCCGGGCCGAGATCGATGCGCCAGTCGGCGGAGGCGATCACGTCTGCCTGGTGTTCGACGACGACCACCGTGCAACCGTTGGCGGTCAGTGTGTCGAGCACGTCGAGGAGCCGGCCAAGGTCTGCGGGGTGAAGGCCGGTCGTGGGCTCGTCGAGCAGCACGAGGTCGCCGGACTTTGCCTTGGTCACCTCGCGAGCGAGGCGGACGCGTTGCGCTTCACCGCCGGAGAGACTGGGTGAGGCTTGCCCGAGCGTGACGTAGCCGAGCCCGACCTCCTGCAGAGTCGCGAGGATGCGCGTCACCGACGGGTGCTCGGCGAACAGCGTGTGGGCCTCGTCGACGCTCAACTCCAGCACGTCGGCGATCGACCGACCTTCCCACGTTGCTTCGAGGACCTCCGGCCGGTAGCGGCGGCCGTCGCAGGCCTCGCACGGCATCCAGATGGGCGCGAGGTCGCTGAGGCTGATGGCGACCGCGCCCATCCCCTCGCACTCCGGGCACGCCCCTTCGGCTCGGTTGAACGTGAACTCCGACGCGGACCGCCCGGTCTCGTTCGCGAACACGTCGCGGATTCGGTCGAGCACCTTCGTATAGGTCGCCGGATTCGAACGCGGGTTGTTGCCCAGCGGCTTCTGATCGACGGCGATCGCGCGTACGGCTGGAGCGTCGAAGGTCGAGCAACCGATCGGTGCGTTGGCTCGGATCGAGGCCAGCAACACGTCGCGGGCGAGCGTGGTCTTGCCTGCTCCCGACGGGCCCGTGATGACGGTGAGCGCCCCGAGCGGGATCTCGTAGTCGAGGTCGCGCAGATTGCGCAGGTGGGCACCGGTGATGCGGATCCGCCCCTCCGCGAGTGGCCGGCGCGCACGACGCGTGCGCGCCGTCGCCGAGAAGCCGCGACCGGACGCCGTGCCGGCGCGCCACAGTTCGGCGGGCGTCCCCTGGAAGACCAGTTGGCCGCCGCCGCGGCCTCCGGCCGGGCCGATCTCGACGACATCGTCGGCCATGGCGATCGCGGCCCGGTCGTGTTCGACCATCAGGACGGGCCCCGGCAACGACGCGATGGCATCCAGCAGGCGTTTGAGATCGGTGTGGTGCAGCCCGATGGTCGGCTCGTCGAGGACATGCAGGAGGTCTTCGAGCCGGCCCCCGAGCACGACCGCGAGTCGCGTCCGTTGCGCCTCTCCGCGCGACAGTGTCGGCATCGACCGGTCGAGGCTGAGGTGGCCGAGGCCCAACGTGACCAGCGGCCTCAGTCGCCGCAGCAGCTCATCCTGAATTCGTGCAGCACGCAGGCCGACTGGCAGGTGGTCGACGAACTCGAGAACCTCGCTCACCGAACGGGCCAGCAACTCGGTCAGGGTGACGCCGGCGATGCGATGCGACGACGTGTCCAACGGGGGTGTGGGGATCGTCCCCCCACGAGGCAGCGGGGGTGTGGGGATCGTCCCCCCACGAGGAACCGCCGCGTCGCGAAACGCGGACGGCTCCAGCGGCCGGACCCAGGCGGAGCACCTCGGACAGATCGGCTCCCGCAGCACCGGAGTACCGCCGAGACGGACCTCCGGTGAGCCCAACGCGTCAGCACGCTCCAGCGTGGCGCGAACGTCCGCCGCCGACGCTCCCTGTTGCAGCGTGGCGACGCGTACGACCACGTCGTGCGGGACCGTCGGGTCGAGCCGCGGCACGCGGCTGGAGTTGTTCGCCGCCCACGGACGCCCGTCGATCGTGACCGCATCGAATTGCCCGCGCAGCCCGGCAAGCAGACGCGCGTGGCTGCGGCGAAGGCTCCGCACCACCGCCACCTCGACCTCGACAGTGCCCGCGGTCGCGAGCATGTCCAAGGCGATCGCGAGCCGCTCTTCGCGCGACACCGCCCGTACCGGCACCTCGCAACGCGGGCAGGAGACGTCGGCGAATCGGGCGTAGAGAATGCGTAGGAACGGGTGCAAGCCAACCGACGTCGCCACCGTCGAAGCCGGATTGACGTTCAGCACGTTCTGGGCAATCGCGACCGCCGGCCCCAACCCCTCGATGCTGCGTACCTGCGCGGCCGGCACGCGTCCGCCTCGACGGCCGAGTGCGAGCGTCTCGATGAACCGGCGCCGCGCCTCGGTGTAGATCACGTCGAACGCGAGCGACGACTTCCCCGAGCCGGACACGCCGACGACGGCAGTCACGCCGGGCCCGAACGTGACGTTGACGTCACGCAGGTTGTGCTCGGCCGCGCCCAGAACCCTCAGCTTTCCCACCATTTCGCGAACGCCATCTATCTGCGAAACGCGGCTCTGGTCGCGGCCGCAGCTGCGTGGATGTACTCGGGGTTGAACCACTTCCAGTCGACTTCGGCGCCGCCGTCGTGGTGCCTGTCGATGTGACGCCGGTACGTGTAGGCCATGAGGTACAGCGGCCGCTTGCGCATCACCGCCTCGAGTCGGTCGAGTTCGTCGTCGGTCAGCTCGATGTGTCGGCTGTAGGCGTTGACGCCCGCGTCGATCGCTTCCTCATTGAGCCAGGTGCCCCACATCAGGTAGGCGAAGTCGGCGAGGCGCGGACCACGCCCAGATCCCATCCAATGGATTGCCACCGGACCTTGCTCGGTCACGACCACGTGATCGGGGCTGGCCATGAGGTTGCCGTGGAGCAACGCCTCGGGAAGACCGTGAGCGTCATCGGCCGCGCGCACCTGGTCGCGGAGCTGCTCGAATCGCTTGCGATGGGCCTCCGCGACCTTCGTGTCCGCCGCGTCGAGAAACGACAGGGAGGCCAGCAGGTCCTGACGCGGGCTGCCTTCACGGCTGGGGTCATCCCCCAACGCTTCTGCGGGGTTGTCGTGCCGCTCCAGGAATCGCAGGATCGCGGCGTCGCCCTCGGTGCCGGCCCTCGGACGGGCGGGGTGAAACGCACGGGCGATCCACGGGTCGCCGTCATTCCTGTCGATGCGGAAGACGTACGTGGCGTGCAGACTCAGCTTCGTCGCCGCCGTCGCGTCGATTTCGTACCGATCCCGTAGATGCGCGAGCAGCCGGTCAGCGGCGGGCACGTGGTCCATGCGCGCACCGAGGCCCTCGAGATCGGTCAACGCCCCGGTATAGCGCTGCCCGGTCTGCTCGGCGTGGCGCCGGACGACCTTCTTGAAGCTTGCGTGCCTGGTCATGACAAGCCTCCTCTGAACACCTTCGTCCCCCAGCGACGCGGTGGTGGAGAGAACGGCTTGTGATATCGACGACCGAGAGGGCGAATTCCCCTTCGTCAATGGAACTCCGACTGGGGCGGGATGTTCCACAGCTCGGCGACCGGTCACCGCCGTGGCGGCACAATCGCTGACCGACGCAGCACTTGTCAAGCGTTCGACTGCGGGTCGAGATGCCACCGAAAGTGCTGCGATCGGCGATGCCGGTGCCGGCATGTCCGTTCGTCTGAAGGGAACAGACGCACGCGTACGACCGTCCGCGTGCCGCCCTGTTCGGCGTCAGTCCCACCGGGTCCCGGCCGGCACCCGGAGAGTTGTGTTGATGCGGTTGAAGAAGTTGGTGACCGCCACCATCAGCACCAGGGCATGGAGCTGCCCCTCGTCGTAGTGCCTGGCGGCCTCCGCCCAGATCTCGTCGGTGACCGCGCCGGGTCGGTCCGAGAGCCGGGTCGCGGCCTCGGTGAGGGCGAGCGCCGCCCGCTCCGCGTCGTCGAAATGCGGACTTTCGTACCACGCGGCGAGGGCCAGTAGCTTCTCAGGTCCGATACCGGCCTTCCTCGAGGTCTCGGCGCCGGCGTCGACGCAGGCGCTGCAGCCGTTGATCTGGCTCGCGCGCAGATGCACCAGCTCCAGCGTCTGACGGGGTGCGCCCCCGGCGTAGATGGCCTTGAAGAGGTGCTGGACGCCGGTGGTGACGTCGGGCTGAACCCCCGCGTTCTGGATTCGTGCTTTCATCGTTCCTCCGTGGGACAGATCGTGGATCTCTGGACGGCACTACGACGTACGGCGGCGGCAGGAGGTAACGCCGGCCGCGGCGGGAAGTAGCACCGGTCCGGGCGTTACCTCAGGGGCTCGCGATGCGTCCTGATTGGTGACACAGCCGCCCGCGCCGGGGGGAAGACCGTGACTGAGCAAGAACAGATCGCCGCCGAGTTCGAGAGCCGTCGTTCCTATCTGCACGCGATCGCGTTCCGCATCCTCGGCTCGCACGCCGACGCCGACGATGCCGTGCAGGAGGCGTGGCTGCGCCTCGCCCGCACCGGCGGAGGGGGTATCGAAGACCTGCGCGGCTGGCTCACCACCGTGACCGGACGGATCTGCCTCGACATGCTCCGCAGGCGCGGCGTGCGGGGCGAGCAGCCGCTTGAGCTGAGCGTCGGGGTGCTCGGGCGGGAGGACGCCGGGGGCTCCCGGGCGGATCCCGAGGAGGAAGTCCTGCTCGCGGACTCCGTCGGCCTCGCGCTGTACGTCGTCATGGACGCCCTCACCCCGGCCGAGCGGGTGTCCTTCGTCCTCCACGACGTGTTCGAGATCCCGTTCGACGGCATCGCCGCGATCCTCGGCCGTAGCACCGCCGCCACGAAGATGCTGGCGAGCCGGGCACGCGGACGGATCCGTCTGGGGAAGCCGGCGGCCGCAGCGGAGGCGGCGGAGCAGGAGGTCGTCGACGCGTTCCTCGCGGCAGCCGGCCGGGGTGACATTGCGGGACTGCTCGCCGTGCTCGCCCCCGATGTCGAGCTCCGGCAAACCAGCCCCGCGGGGAGCCGTGTCGTCCGCGGCGCGAACGAGGTCGCGGCTAAGGCGACGCTGGGCGCACGCTCGGGCGCACTGGGTCATCCGGCGGTCGTCGACGGTGCCCCGGGCATCCTCATCACGGTGGGCGGGCGGCCGGTTTCGGTCATGGCGTTCACGGTCACCGGCGGCGCCGTCACGGTGATCCGCCTGCTGTCCGACCCGGGCCGGTTGGCCCAGGTCGTCCCCTCGTGGGTCGCGTGAGACAGCGCGTGTGGGGCTGACCAGTTGGCCGTGGTTGGATCCCGCGACTGGTTGCCTGGGTGACGTCGTTGTGGAACCATGCGGCGGTGAATATATTCGTGCTCTGCACCGGTCGGTGTGGATCGGTTACATTCTCTCGGGCATGCGGGCACCTGACCAACTACACTTCCGGTCACGAGTCCCGAGCCCGGCTTGTCGGCCCGGAGCGGTTTGACTTTCCGGCGGACCACGTGGAGGTCGACAATCGGCTTAGCTGGCAGCTCGGGGCTCTCGGTGCTCGATACAGCGACAGCCCGGTTCTGTACGTCCACCTCCGCCGAGATCCTGACGCCGTTGCCCGTAGCTTTCTCAAGCGCTGGAACTCTGCGTACCGCGCATCGATGATTCGCGCTTTCGGACACGGAATCGTCAAGCGTGTCAAGGATTGGCCAGAGGAGCGGCGCCTCGAGGTTTGTCGCCACTACGTCGACACCGTGACGGCCAACATAGAGACCTTCCTTCATGGCCGGACCGCCATGACGATGTGGCTCGAATCTGCCGAAACGGACTTTCCATCCTTTCTCGACCGCATCAATGCGAAAGGGGACCTCGAGGCAGCTTTGGCCGAGTGGAGTGTCAAGCACAACGCCTCGAAGAAGCCTGCCCTGTCGTCAAGTTAGCCTCAATCAATTCCGATCTAATTAGTAGGCATTGCCTGCGATTCGGACTCGACCGATTGCTTGTTGTGAGTGGAAGCCAGCTCGCGGCCGGGCCTTGGAGACCTACGAGCTGGCTTCAATGTGAAGCCCTGCGCTCCGCAGCCAGGTGATCCTGCAGGTCAACGGGCTGCTCATCATCGCGACGATCCAGGGGAGGACCGCATGCGTGTGCCTGACATCAGCGTCATCATTCCGGCGCATAACGCGATGCCGTATTTCACCAAATGCCTTGATTCCGTCCTTACGCAGTCGCTCGGGACCGAGCGTATGGAGCTCATCGTGGTCGACGACGGCTCGACTGACGGCACCGGAGAGGAGTTGGACAGGTGGGCGGCTCTGCACCCGGATGTGATCCAGCCAGTTCACCAGGAGGCGTCTGGAGGTCCGGCAGCCCCACGCAACAAGGGTCTCGATCTCGCCCGGGGTCGTTATGTCTACTTCGTCGATGCAGACGACTATCTCGGTCGCGAGGCGTTGGAGCGGCTGCTCCGGACCGCCGAGACAAACGCCGCTGACATCGTGCTGGGTAAGATGAAGGGAGTCGGCGGACGCGGCGTGCCGGAGTCGATGTTCCGTAGCAACCAGCCCGATGCCGATCTCTTCAGCTCCAGGGTCTATTGGACGTTGTGCTGCTTGAAGCTGTTCCGTCGAGACCTGCTCGAGGAGCACTCGATACGTTTCCCCACCGATCTGACGAACTGTTCGGACCAGCCCTTCTCCGCGTTGGCATACCTTCGGGCACGCCGGATCTCGGTCGTGGCCGACTATGACTGCTACTTCGCCATCCGCCGCGACGACGGCAAGCACGTCACCAGGTCGGGCGGCACCGAGTCCCGGCTCACCGTCCTGGAACGCATGTGCGCGCTGTTGGCCAGTGAAGTTCCCGCGGCAGACAAGCGCGAGCACCTGCTGCGGCGACACTTCGAGTTGGAGCTGCGGCACGTGATGAGCCACCTCTCCAGAGAAAAGAATCGGGCCAAGAAGGAAGCGTTGTTCGCGCGGATCGTCGCACTTGTCCGAACCCATCTCACGCCAGAACTTGCACAGCGGCTGCACCCGTGGTCGCTCCGGCTCCGGTATCACCTGGTCGAACGCGAGCTCCTTGACGTCCTGATGGAGGTCCATCTCTTCGAGCGGAGCTACCGGCCTTTCAACCTCACAGTCGAGGGTGATCGCTGTTTCGCCAATCTGCCGTACTTCCGCGATCCCGACGTGTCGATTGCCGACAGGTACTTCGATGTCACCGACTACCTGACGGTCAGCCACCAACTGATGACGTACACCCTCACGGGATCCGAGCTGCACCTTACCGGCACTGCTGGGCTCGATCGGGTGCTCGCTCCAGAGGACTCCACGATTGAGATCGCTGTCCGTGAGAGGGACACCGAGGCCCCGGAGTACTCCGTGACTGCGTCCCACACTGACGAAGGAGGATTCGAGGCACGCCTGAACATCCTTGACGTGGCCGACGGCAGGCCACTTCCCGACGGTATCTGGGACCTCTATCTCAGAGTCAGGCGTGGTGGCTTCACCAGGACAGCCCGGCTGGGAAGCCAGCGGACGTCTGAGCTTCGGACCACCACAGCCCTGCATCTCGCCGATGACGGCAACGCTGGCCTGCAGGCGGTAGCGACCTACTTCACCGTTCCGTACGGAAACCTCAGCGTCGACATCGGCGAGAGCAAACATAGTTTGAGCGACGCGGTACGGCTTGACCGCGCGGTCTGGGACGGCACCTCGCTTGCTGTTGATGGACGGTTCGATCTCGTCGACCACAACCCTGTCGCGGTCGCGCTCCACGCCGAGGGCGGCATCATCCGGACCAGGCCCATCGTGTCCGACAGCGGGAGGTTCACCGCGCGGCTTGATGTGGACGATCTCCCCGAAGGAGAGTGGACGGTGCACATTCGCGTGGGGACGACCGACACCTACCGCGACATCCCCGTCCCGTCTCAGCCCAGCCTTACTGGCGGCGTCCGGTGGGGAAAGCCGTTCCAGTGGCCGAGGTATGCGCGGCAGGTGCCGGACTCCGCGAGCCTTGCCATCCGCGTTGGGCGGATCAACCTTGTATGGCGGGCACGGCGTGCCGGATCGCGGGTTCTACAGCGACTCAGCGGCGTGTAAGTAGCGCAGCGCCCTTCTCCAGCGAGATGTTCTCGACCACGAGGCTCGGGTAGTCATTACGCCACCGTTCGACAACGGCCTTCTCCTTCGTACGCGCGTAGTCGTCGAGAACGATGTGCGCACTGGCGGCCAGTCGGTCGTACAGCAACGGGATCGACGGGTAACGCGCGTTCCGCGACAGCTTGCTTGGTGGCCCGTCCACGAAAAGCAGATCGATACCGTCGAGGTCCTTCCAAGCAACTTCCGCGTACCAGTCGATCGACGAGCCGTCGAACGCGAACGGCTCCAGGGGTGCGCGACGAACCTCGGCGAGGTTGCCTACTTCGTGCCTGCGGAGAAGCTCTTCGGACTGTTCGGCGTATTCGGCAAGGTGCTCCAGTGCCACGACCTTGCCGTCGATACCGAAGCGGCGCATGGCAAGCGCGAGGCAAAGGGTGGACAGGCCGCTCCCACACTCGACGATCATTCGTGGCCGGTGGCGGTCTACCAGGTCGACCAGGAACAGCAACAGATCAGGTGAGGCCGGGAAGCCTCTGGATGCAGGGAGCGCGTGCTGAATGTCGAGGATCGCGTAGAGGTTCTGCATCGCCTCGACCTGCCGGAAGGTCTTGCGAAGGTCCCGGCGAACAAGGTTTCCGGTCGCGTTGAGATCTGCATCGATCTTCGACGTATCGAGTCGCGATACGCCTGCTAGAACCCTCTGGAGCAACCGGTGTGTGGTGACGATGGTGGCGAGGGTGCCAAGCACCAGGAGGCCGAGGACGGCAAACAATACTGCTGTAGCAAGTCCGATGGCCGAACCGGCTGCTGCGAGTGTCACGATCGCCAGCCACGCAACGCCACCGATGGCCGCATACCCACGCATTCTCACTGGCCGGTCCGTCCAATCGTCGTAGTCCGCTCGTGCGCTCCACACTCGCGGGCGGGTCTCCTACGTCTCCGTGGGCCGAGCCGCGCGGTGCCCATCGGGCGATGGTAGGGCACGGCACGGCCCCATTGCCACGTGGGCGGCCAACCAGGTCGCAGCGCTCTCGCCCGAGATCCAGCCATGATCTGGGCACGTCCCGTCAGCGGCGCTTTGATCCGAAAGAGGACTACTCCGGATCCGCTCGGTGGGAGCCTGGATGCCGTCAGGTGCCCCACTTCGTGGTCGAGTGATGACGTCATGGTCGGCGGTGTACTCGGGGTGGTGAGAGCACGATGGTCAGAGCACCTCGGCTGTCCCGTCGCTGACGCCCCGGGTGTCGAAGAGTAGTCGGGCCGCTCGGAGTGTTTTGGGGTCGTAGGCGGTGTGGGCTTGGAGCAGGAGGGTGACGTCGGCGGTGTGGAGGGCTTGGTCGAGGTCTCCCACTCGGGGCACTTCGGTGTCGTCGAGGATCCAGTGGTCGACGTAGGGGTCGTGGAAGGTGAGGTGGGCGCCCATTCGGCGGAGTCGGCGGGCGACGGGGCGGGCGGGTGATTCGCGTTGGTCGGCGACGTTGGGTTTGTAGGTGACGCCGAGGATCGGC
>NZ_JBEEAB010000021.1:0-122971 GCF_040120725.1 Actinopolymorpha sp. B9G3
AACGCCTACTCGCGCTCAACACCGCCATCTGGCACAACTGGATCATCGGCGCACCCGTAAAACGCTCCCTAATCGCCTACGACCACTGATCGCTGACCTGATCAAAATTTCCGATCAACGATCTAGGGGGTGTCCCCTGGATCTTGGCCGGGCTCGCGACCCTGATCCACGGGACACCCCCTAGTCGGCCGGGTTCCGCCCCCGTCGTGCTCGCGCGCCCTCGGGGGAATCCGAGCCGGGGCCCCACAGGACCGCGGATGGTCAGCGCTTGACCTTGAACGACGCCACCAAATGATCGCCGCCGTACCCGGGTCAATCTTCTTGAGTATTGACAGAATAGTGGTCCGCTCGTCAGACTCCAGCCATGCCAGAGCCGTCCTCGAGTGTGCTGCGCCTGCTCCGCGAGAGTCATGAGGAGCGACTGCTCGCGGCGCTCCGCGTCCATGGCGCGCTGAGCCGGGCAGAGCTCGGACGGCGTACCGGACTGTCCCGCGCCACGTTGTACGCGATCATCCAGCACCTGATCGCCACCGACCGGGTGGTCGAGCTTCCGGCCGTGGCTTCGCCGTCCCGCGGTCGGGGGCGGCCGGCCACGTTGGTGACGCTGAACCCGTCGGGTGGTCTGGCGCTCGGGCTCGACCTCGGCCACCGGCGCATCCACGCGGCTGTCGCCAACGTCGCCCACGAGGTGGTCGGCGCGGCGAGTGAGCGCTGCGGTGAACGGACTCCGTGGGCCACCCGGCTCGAGATCGCCCTCGGCCTGGTCGACCAGCTCGCCGAGGAGGCGCACATCTCGCTCGCGGCCCTCGACGGTGTCGGCGCCGGGGTGATCGGCCCGGTGTCCGAGCCAGCCGATGCGAAGCATCGGCGCAGTCGGGTCGAGCTGGTGCGGGACGGGCTGGCCGACAGGTACGGCGTGCCCGTCCTCATCGACAACAACACCCGCCTCGCCGCACTTGCCGAGTCCATCTGGGGCAGTGGTGCCGGCGTCCCGAACGTCCTCTACGTACGCCTGTCCTACGGAGTCGGCGGCGGCTTGGTGCTGGGCGGCCACCTCCACTCGGGCGCGGCCGGCGGCGCGGGCGAGTTCGGTCACGTCAGCGTCGATCCGGACGGACCCCCCTGTCACTGCGGCGGCCGCGGTTGCCTCGAGCGGTACGTCTCGATCGCGGCGATCCTCGAGCAGTGCGACGCACGACGACTCGACCACGTACTCGACCGGCTGCGTTCGGGAGACCGGCGGACGCGTGAGGTCATCACCGCGGCGGGCATCCGCCTCGGCAGGGTCATCGCAGCCGCGTGCAACGTCGTCAACCCCGAGGTCGTCGTCGTGGGCGGAGAACTCGCCGCCGCCGGCGACCTGCTGCTCGACCCGGCGCGGGAAGCACTCCACGCCTATGCCCACCGTCAGGTACGCCAGGGCCTCCAGCTCCATGGTGCGGAGCTGGGCGACGAGGCGGCCGCCCGCGGCGGCATCGCCCTGGTCCTGCGCAAGTCAGCCCTGCTGGCCGGATATCCCCCTGCGACGGCCGCTCCTGTGACCCGTGACGCAGACAGAGACGGTTGGGGCACGCTGGCCGTCGACCTCCACCGGGAGTAGGGAGACGATGTGACCGGAGGATCACGATCCAACGTCCTGCTGCTCATGACCGACCAGCACCGGCTCGACACACTGGGCTGCTACGGCAACGACGTCTGCGAGACGCCGGCGCTCGACGGGCTCGCGGCGTCCGGGACGCGGTTCGAGCACTGCTACACGCCGACCGCGATCTGTACGCCCGCGCGGGCCACCCTGCTCACCGGCGTCCTGCCGTTCCGGCACACGCTTCTTGCCAACTACGAACGCAATGTCGGCTATCGCGAGGAACTCGGCGGCCGGTTCCCTCCGTTCTCGGAGGCACTGGCGGACGCCGGCTACCGGCTCGGCCATGTCGGCAAGTGGCATGTCGGTAAGGAGAACGGGCCGCGGGAGTTCGGTTTCGACGGCGAGCACTACCCAGGCTGGGGGAATCCGGTCCGCCATCCGGACTACCTGCGGTATCTCGCCGACCGCGGCCTGCCGGAGTTCCGGCTGCGCTCGGAGGTGCGCGGCTCGTTCCCCAACGGGCAGCCCGGCAACCTTCTCGCCGGGGTGCTCGAGCAGCCGGTCGAGGCGACATTCGAGTACTTCCTCGCCGAGCGGACGATCGAACGGCTCCGAAGCTACGCCGGGCACCGCCGCACCGACGGCAGGCCGTTCTTCCTTGCCTGTCACTGGTTCGGGCCACACCTGCCGTACTGCCTGCCGGAGTCGTACTACCACCGCTACGACCCGGCGGCGGTCGAACTGCCGGCCTCGATGGCGGAGACGTTCGACGGGAAGCCACGGGTCCAGCGGCACTACTCCGCGCACTGGACGTTCGACAGTTTCTCCCCCGACGACTGGCGGCAGCTGATCGCGGCGTACTGGGGCTACGTCAGCCTCATCGACAGCCAGGTCGGGCGGATCCTGCGGGCGCTGGAGGAGTTGGGCCTGACCGACGACACCGCCGTGCTCTTCACCGCCGACCACGGCGAGTTCACCGGATCGCATCGCCTGCACGACAAGGGCCCGGCGATGTACGACGACATCTACCGCATCCCGCTACTCGCCCGGGTGCCCGGCAGTGCTGCATCCGCGGCCGGCGCCGCGTGGCCGGGAGGCCGCGTCGACGACTCGTTCGTCACCCTCGCCGACCTCACGCCGACGTTCCTCGACCTGGCGGGACTACCGGCACCCGCATACTTCGACGGCGCCAGCCTGCTCCCCCTCCTCCGCGAGGGGCGTCGCCCCGATCGGGCGGATCACGTGGTCGCGGAGTTCCATGGCCACCACTTCCCTTATCCGCAACGGATGATTCGCACCCGTACGCACAAGCTCGTGGTCAGTCCCGCCGACGACAACGAGCTGTACGACCTCACCGCCGACCCGCACGAGCTGCGCAACCGCTACCACGACCAGGCGTTCGCGGACGTACGCCGCGAGTTGCTCGGCACGCTCTACCGCGTCCTGCGCGAGCGGGGCGACAACTTCTACCACTGGATGACGTCGATGTACGACGTGGGCGAGAAGACCTACGACGCCGCGCTCAGCCACGTCGACGACCACGCAGGAAAGGGTTCTGAGTGAACCACGTCGAGGCGAGGATCGAGATCGACCGCGACCGCGAGATCGGCCGGATCGAGGAGAACATCTACGGCCACTTCCTGGAGTCCAGCTTCTTCGGCAACATCGAAGGCGGCGTCTTCGACGAGGGTTCTCCGCACTCCTATGCGGGCGACGGACCGCGGGCGGGGCTGCGCCGCGACGTCATCGAGGCCTGCCAGGACCTGGGGCTGACGGTGGTGCGCTGGCCGGGCGGGAACGTCGCCTCGCCGTACCACTGGGAGGACGGCATCGGCCCGCGCGGCGACCGCCCACGCAGGCTCGAACTCGCCTGGGGCTCGGAGGAGACCAACCGGTTCGGCACCGACGAGTTCCTGGCCTGGTGCGCCGAAGTCGGCACCCAGCCGTACCTCGTGCACAGTTGCCGCGACGTCGACGAGGCGGTCCGGTGGGTGGAGTACACCAACCACACCGGTGACACGGACTACACCAGGCGCCGGGCCGCGGGTGGGCATCCTGATGCCTACGGCGTGCGCTACTGGGGACTCGGCAATGAGGTCTACGGTCAGTGGCAGATGGGCCACCGGTCGCCCGAGGAGTACGCCGCCGCGGCCCGCGACCACGCCCAGTTCATGCGCAAGGTGGACCCGTCGATCCGCCTCGTCGCGGTCGGCACTCCCAGTGAGCGCTGGACCCGCCCGGTGCTGGAGCGGGTCGGCAGTCTCGTCGACTACGTCTCCCTGCACCTCTACGGTGCCTCCACGCACCTCTACACCGCCGACAGTGGTGACGACGACTACGACGCGGTGGTCGCCCAGCCGCTCTACTTCGAACGCCAGATCCACGAGTACGCCCACCTCGTCGCGAACCTTGCCGCGGCGGCCGGGGTGGAGCGGCCACTCGCACTGGCTCTGGACGAGTGGAACATCCGCCACCTCGAACCCGTCGACTGGCCCGAGCCCCAGCCCTCCCCCGACGGTGTCGTCGTCAGCCGCGACACCGAGCGGGTGAACGGTCGGCCTGCTCGGCTCCGCGTCAACCGGTGGAGTCCGCGCACTCTCGCCGACGCGCTGTTCTATGCGGGCGTCTTCCATGCTCTGCACCGCGCGAGTGGCCTCACCGTGCCGCCGACCATGGCCAACACGGTCAACCTGGTCAACGCCAACGGGCTGCTCGCCGTACGACCGGGCGGTGTCGTACGGTCCGCGTCGTACCACGTGTGGAACCTCTACCAGAACCACACCGGCACCATCGCCATCCACGCGGACGTGTACGGACCGGCGCGCACCGGTGCCGTCCGTCAGGGCGACAGCCGCGACGGCAGCGGGGGCTTCGCGACCCGGCCTGGGTCGGTGCCGATGCTCGACGCCTCCGCCACCCTCACCGACGACCGCCGCCTTCGCCTCGCCGTCATCAACCGGTCGCGCACCGACGGCATTCGTACCCGGATCATCCTCGACGGACGGGCGGCATTACCTCCCGGCACCGTCCACGACCTCGGAGCGGATGAATCCGACACCATGGCCACCAACACTCTCGACAGTCCGAACCGCATCCGACTCAGTGACCGCGGGCACGTCACACTCGACGGCGGGACCTACACCTTCCCGCCCCACTCCGTCACCCTGCTGTCCTTCACCTGAGGCGAACCGCGCGGTCGGACCAGGCTCGTCGAAACCGTAAGCCCCTTTGACGACAGGCTGCGTACCCGGGAGTCTGTGCCGGTGGACGAGATACGGGAACGCGCGGTGACACTCGACGATGGCGCCCAACTGTGGACGATGAGTTCCGGACCCACCAGCGGATCGCCTGTCGTCCTGTGCCATGGCGGGCCGGGCCTGTGGGACGACCTCAGCTCGATTGCCACCATGCTGGATTCGACCCATCGCGTCCATCGGTACGACCAGCGGGGCTGTGGCCGATCGACCGGACCTGATGACTACCGGGTAGACCGGGCACTCGCCGACCTCGATGGGCTGCGCCGACACTGGGGCTATGACCGGTGGACGGTCTTCGGCCACTCGTGGGGAGCGACCCTCGCCCTCGCGTACGCATGGACCTACCCCGAACACGCGCAGGCCGTGATCTACTGCAGCGGGGTCGGACCAGGGACGGAGTGGCGGGAGCCGTACTACGCAGAGTCCGCCAGGCGGCTCACGCCCCGGCAGCAGGAGCGGCGGGATGAGCTGGAACAGCAGGAGGAGCGGAGCTGGGACGAGGAAGTCGAGTACCGCATGCTGTGCTGGCTACCGGGCTATGCCGATCCTTCGAGGGCTGAAGCCTGGGCAAGGGAGGCTGCCGCCGTCCCATTCGACATCAACTGGCGGGCCAACCGAGGCCTTTGGACCGACCGACCTGACGAGATCACACTCGCCACGAAGGTGACCGCTCCGACTCTGATCATCCATGGTGAGCAGGACCCGCGTCCACTGGCCAACGTCCGAAGACTTCTCGACCTGCTGCCGAGCGCCACGCTTGCTGCCATCCCCAAGGCAGGACACTCCCCGTGGCTCGAGGACCCCGCAGCCGTATCGGCCCGACTACGCGCCTTCCTTTCCGCGCACGGATAGCGTGCCACCTGCGCGAGGGAACCATAAAGGACCAGACCCGCAACCTCGTCGGCGTCCTGGCCCCAGGCCACCGCGCGACCGATCATCTCCTCATGAGAGGCATTCATGTCCGCCGAGCCTAGGCCTTACCCCCTCGAGGATCGCGGCCACAGATCCTCGGGCCAGGTCTCAGTGGCTGCCGGTGAGCTCACCGGAGAGCTTGTCGTGGATCTTGGCGCTCTGTCGGTTCAGGCCGACAATCTCAACGGTCTTGCCGCGCTGTTCGTACTTTGTCGTCACCGCGTCCAGGGCCGCGACTGAGGAGGCGTCCCAGATGTGGGCGTCGGTGAGGTCGATGACGATGCTGTCGGGATCGTTCGCGTAGTCGAACTGGTACACGAGGTCGTTGCTGGACGCGAAGAACAGCTCGCCGGTGACGCAGTACACGACTCCGTTCCCGTCGGGGTCGGTGACGGCGGTGACGTTGACCAGGTGGGCGACGCGGCGGGCGAAGATGACCAGGCCGGTGAACGACCCGACCACGACGCCGATCGCGAGGTTGTGGGTGGCAACCACCGCGGCGACGGTGACCACCATGACGGTGATCTCGCCGGCCGGCATCCGTTTGAGGGTCTTGGGAGCGATGGAGTGCCAGTCGAACGTGCTGAACGCCACCAACACCATCACCGCGACCAAAGCGGCCATCGGGATGTCGGACACGACCGGCCCGCACACGATGCACAGGACCATCAGGAACAGTCCCGCCAGGAAGGTGGACAGGCGGGTGCGGGCACCGTTCTTCACGTTGATCATGGTCTGGCCGATCATCGCGCAGCCACCCATGCCGCCGAAGAAGCCCGTCACAAGGTTGGCGACACCTTGGCCGATGGACTCACGGGTCTTGTTCGAGTGGGTGTCGGTGATGTCGTCGACGAGCTTCGCCGTCATGAGTGACTCCATCAGACCCACCAGCGCCAACGCGAGCGCGTACGGGGCGATGGTCACCAGGGTCTCGGCCGTGAACGGTACGTCTGGCAGGCCCGGCACGGGCAGGAAGCTGGGTAACGCGCCCTTGTCTCCGACGGTGGGGACCGCGATGCCGGCAGCGAGGGTGATCGCGGTCAGGATGATGATGGAGACCAGGGGCGCCGGGACCGCCCGGGTGATTCTTGGGAAGGCCACGATCAGGGCCAGTCCGCCGATGACAAGCGGGTACACCGCCCACGGCACGTCCAACAGTTCGGGCACCTGGGCGAGGAAGATCAAGATGGCGAGCGCGTTGACGAAGCCGACCATGACCGACCGCGGTACGAACCGCATCAGCCTGGCCACGCCGAGGGCACCGAGGATCACCTGCAGGAGGCCGCCGAGGATCACGGCAGCCACCAGGTAGCCCAGGCCGTGTTCACGGTTGAGTGGAGCGATGACCAGTGCGACCGCACCCGTCGCCGCCGAGATCATCGCCGGACGCCCACCCACCAGGGCGATCGTGACTGCCATGGTGAACGACGCGAACAGGCCGACACGGGGGTCGACGCCGGCGATGATCGAGAACGAGATCGCCTCCGGGATCAGCGCGAGCGCAACGACCAGCCCGGACAACACCTCGGTGCGGAAGACCTTCGGCGAGAGCCAGGAGGGGCGAAAACCGCGCAGCCGTGAGGGCGACAGCAGGAAACTCGGCACGATGGGAACCCGTCAAGCTCGGGCGCGTCGGTGACTCAGCACGCGCGAAGGAAACAGTGGTCGTGTACATGGCCGGCCGCTGACTGTTTCGAGGGCGCGCCGGGCTGGTCCATTCCGGCGAACCGAAGTCCGGCTCACCAGGGAGAACTCAGGGCGGGCAGGAAGCGCGACGGGACATCAGGGCACGACGATGCCAAACTCCTGACGTCTGCGACCGTGCCGGAGGCTTCATCGGCCCGGCGGTGAACTCAACTGGGCGCCGGTACCGGGTTGCCACCGTCCTTCGCCCAAGCTTGCCTTACATCCTATCGTCCGGCCCGGGCGCGGCCTCCAGGGCGGGCGTTCGTTCGCGGCGTCCGTGCGGCTTGTTCCGGTCGCCGGAGGCTGAAACACTGTCGGCGAGATGCGCGAGCGAGACGTCGGGGCGCATCCACTGGGCAGGATGCCGGCCAGCGTCCAGTCTGCGGACCAGATAGTCGAGGAAACGTCAGAGGAAACGATGCTACTGAGTGACCTGCTATCTGATCTGGACTGGTCTCTGGTCTCCGGTAATGCGCAGCAGCCGATTACAGATATCACTGCTCATTCGGATGATGTGAAAGATGGAAGTCTCTTCGTCTGTCTCAAGGGCGGGCGCGTCGATGGGCACTCCTACATCCCGGAGTGTGGCCTGCGTGGCGCCAAAGCGTTCCTCGTCGAGGACATCCATGCCGCTGCGATGGCGGCGCCCGGCTCGACGGTTGTGCAAGTGCCGAGCACTCGGGCTGCCGCAGGACGAGTGGCGAGCCGGTTCTTCCGGCAGCCCACCAGGGACATGACGGTCATAGCCGTTACCGGAACTGATGGAAAATCCTCGGTGACCAACATGGTCGGTGGAGCCCTTACGAGGCTCGGCCGGCCCACGGGAACGGTCGGCACTACCGGTGTATCGCTCGACGGCAGCCCGGTCGCCCATCCCAGATCTACCCCCACGACGCCAGAGGCGATTGACCTGCAGAGGATCTTCGCTGGTCTGCGAGAACGCGGGGCGACAAGTGTTGTTCTGGAGGCCTCGTCGATCGCGTTGGCTGCCGAGAGGCTTGCCGGATCGAGAGTAGACATCGGCGTCCTCACCAATCTCACGAGTGATCACCTGGACGCGCACGGGTCGATGGAAGGGTATCGTCAAGCGAAACTCAGACTGTTCGAGATGTGCGCTCGTGCCATAGTGAACGGCGATGACAACTTCTCGAACGTCATTAGTCGGGAGACCCGTGGCCCTGTTCTGACGTACGGAATTGAAGGGCGAGCCCACGCGTTCATGGCCAGCGATATTCAGGTCGATGGAACAGGCGCGACGTTCGTCATATCCCATGGCGGGCACAATGTGCGAGCGGCGTCCGAGACTCCAGGGATCTTCGCGGTGTACAACTGTCTGGCTGCTACGGCGGTCTGCGTCGAATTGGGCTACGGACTTGCGGAGGCTGTGGAAGCCACGTCGCAGTCGAGTTCGGTGCCTGGGAGATTCCAGGTCCTACGGTCAACAGACGGACTGAGAGTCATCGTCGACTACGCGCACACCGCAGTTGGCCTCCGGAGTCTCCTCAAGACTGTGAGGGCGCTCTCGAAGGGGCGAGTTATCACAGTCTTCGGATGTGGTGGCGATAGGGATAAGACGAAGCGAGAGCCGATGGGGATTGTCGCCGGATCTGGTTCCGACGTTTGCGTTCTTACCAGCGACAACCCGAGAAGCGAAGATCCTGAGGACATCATGAGGCAGGTGGAGGGTGGCCTGAAGCAGACAGCCTGTCGATATGTGAAGCTCTCCAACCGTGAGGACGCCATTCAGTGGGCAATCGACGAGGCGCTCCGTCATGACGTGGTAGTGGTCGCCGGCAAAGGGGACGAGAAGTACCAGATCGTGGGGGACGAGGTGGTCGAGTTCAGCGATGCAGCGGCAGTTGATCGTTGCCTGGCAAGGTCTCGGGGCACCTGCGATCGGTGATGCCTGCCGGTCACCAGTGAGTGAGTTCATGCGCGAATACGACCCAGTGGACACCGACGGTATACGTGTTCGGCGGTGTGGACGGTCCACGAAATTCGGTTGGGCGGGGCAGACGCGTCTCCTACCGTGGTCGAAATGATCAGCGACCGTGGGCGTGGACCTACCGAGCCGGAGGTGCGATGTGCGACGGGACTTTGGTGATGGACTGGTCCTTCGCTGGTCCACGGCGAGGGACACCGAGGACATCGCCGAGTTGAACAGCCTGGTGTTCCGGGGCAGCGAGGACGACGAACCAAACCTTGGCCTGGCGAACACTGTGCGACGGCACATGCGAGGTGACTACCCATTCATGGGGCCCGAGGATGTCGTCGTCGTCGAGGACACCCGCAAGGAGGGCAACCGGATCGTCGCCAGTGCCTTCTACCTGCAGGAGGACTGGGAGTTCGAGGGGATCGTTGTTCCGGTGGCCCGTCCGGACATCGTGGCGACCGAGCCGGGTTACCGGAACAGAGGCTTGATTCGCACTGCCCTCGATGTCATGCACGAGCGGTCCGCGCGTGAAGGTAGGCCGGTGCAGGCGATTACGGGCATCCCGTTCTTCTATCGCCAGTTCGGCTACGAGTATGCGGTCGACGAGCGTGGTCGGGTCACGGTCGCACTTGGACTGCTGCCCGACGAGCCGTCAGGAAGCGGTGAGCAGTACCGGCTGCGGCAAGCGCGGGACGAGGACATCCCTTCCATTGCCGCATGCCACCGGCGCCAGCAGTCCACGTACCTGGTATCGCGTCGCCTACCTGACTCGTTCTGGAAGTACCACATCGACGCGGAGCACGAGAAAGGGCCAGCATGGAGTGATGCTCGCGTGCGGGTCATCGAAAGGGCCGATGGTGACTTCTGTGGCTTCGTCTTCACGCCTTATCGTCGGTCGGCAGATGTCTTCCTGACCTCCATGATCGGATCCACGCCAGGGACCAACCTTTATGACCTGGCCCCCGCGCTGCTGCGTGAACTCAAGCGCCTGGGTGAAGAGGAACCTACGAAGGGCGGGCCGGACAGGCCGCTGCAGCGGCTCATCCTCGAACTGGGTCGGGACCATCCTCTCTACGACGCCCTCCGGCCGGAGTGGCTGCCACACCGCGAGCCGCCCGCCGCCTGGTACGTACGGGTGCCTGACCTGCCAGGCTTCCTGCGCCTGATCGCGCCGATCCTCGAAAGACGGCTCGTGAACTCGACGTTCACGGGCTACAGCGGCGAGCTCACCCTCGACTTCTACCGCGCTGGCCTGCGGATGTGCTTCGAGAACGGCAAGCTGACGAATGTCCAGGACTGCCGGTTCCGAACGTACGAGGCGATGGGCGGCTTTCCGCCGCTGATCTTCCTACGCCTGGTGTTCGGACACAGCTCGCTACGCGAGCTGCGCGCCCCGTATCCCGACATCTGGGTGAACAGTGAGGCCGAGGCGCTACTGGAGGCCCTCTTCCCCAAGCGCAGGTCCCGCCTGGTCGACTAAAGGTGTCCCGTGGATCTTTGCCAGGCTCGCGACATCCCGCATCCCGCCTGGCTGCCGTCGGCCACGGCGCCGGGTATGACGCGGGGCGACAGGCCGTATCGCTATCGTCAACGGTTCAAGAGCGCTGTGGGACCAGCTGCTGGAAAGCGGCGTGACGGAGGGTAACCGTTGTGGCTGAGGAGATGTCGGCGATCGGCAGGAACGTCGGCAGGTATGACGGATGAAAGCGATCCTCTTCGGTGGTGTCGTATCGCTCGTCCTGTCCCTCGCGCTGACTCCCTTGGTGGCCCGGTTCTTCGTACGGAAGGGCCTCGGCCAACCCATCCACGACGACATGCCGATGCACCAGGTCAAGCAGGGGATCCCCACCATGGGTGGGACGGCGGTCATCGCCGCCGCCGTCATCGGGTACCTGGTTGCACACCTTGTCGCCGGCGCCGGGCCGTCGGCGTCTGGCATGCTCGTCCTGCTCCTGCTGGTCGGCCTCGGTGCGGTCGGCTTCCTCGACGACTACCTGAAGGTCACTCGCGAACGGAACCTCGGCCTACGCGGCCGCACGAAGCTGGTCGGCCAAACCCTGGTAGCCGTCGTGTTCGCCATCCTCGCCATCCAGCTTCCCGACGCCGACGGGCTCACCCCCGCGTCGACCTTCGTCTCCTTCATGCGCGACCTCCCCGGCCTGCAACTCGGAGCCGTGATCTTCGTCTTGTGGGCACTGTTCATGGTGTCCGCCACGTCTAACGGCGTGAACCTGATCGACGGCATGGACGGACTCGCCGCGGGCACCTGCGTCCCCGTCTTCGCCGGCTACACGATCGTCTGCGTCTGGCAGTTCAACCAGTCATGCGCGGCAGCCGACGTGCCCGGCTGCTACCAGGTACGCGACCCGTACGACCTCGCGATCATCGCGTTCTCCTTGGCCGCCGCCTGCGGCGGATTCCTGTGGTGGAACGCCAACCCGGCCCGGATCATCATGGGCGACACCGGTGCGCTCGGGCTCGGCGGCGCCATCGCCGGCCTCGCCATCACGACCCGGACCGAACTGCTGCTCATCGTCATCGGCGGACTGTACGTCGCGGCCAACGCCTCGGTGATCCTGCAGCGTGGTTACTTCAAGTTGACCAGACGCCTCACCGGCACCCCCCGCCGGATCTTCCTGAATTCCCCCATTCAGCACCACTACGAGCACAAGGGCTGGCCAGAGATCACCATCGTGATCCGCTTCTGGATCATCTGCGGCATCCTCGTCGCCTCGGGACTCGGCATGTTCTACGCCGAGTGGCTCACCCATTCCTGATCTCGTCTGGTCGCGCCGTGTCGGGACGGAGGACGAGAGTGGGCTCTGCGGCAGCCCTGCTGACGCTGCTCAGTGCGGCTTCGGCGCTCCTGGGCTTCGGACGCGACGTGGTCATCGCGGCGGTGTTCGGTGCCGGAGCTGTGCTCGACGCCTACCTGGTGAGTCAGGGGTTGATGAACCTCATCCTGGGCCTGGTCGCAGGCGCGATGGCCAAGGCGCTGGTTCCGGTGGTCGCGCGTGCGACGGCCACCGAGGAGACCGCACAGCGTGCCAACCACAGTGCGACGGTTGTCCTCTCGGTCACCGTGCTGGTCCTGGGTGTGGCGTCAGTGATGCTGTGGCTGCTCACCCGTCCGGTGGTCAGAGTGCTGGCGCCGGGGTTCGATGCCGCGCAGTCCGAGCTGGCGGTGACGTCGACCCGGATCATCCTGGTCGCCGTCGTCTTCGTCGCCGGCACGAACCTGCTCGCTGCGGTCGCCCAGGCGCGCCGACGGTTCTTCTGGGCGGGTGTGCAGGGGGTGCCGTTCAACCTGGTCATGATCGGTACGGTCGCGGCGTTCGGTCCGCGCTACGGCGTGGCGGCGCTGGCTGCGGGATTCGTTCTCGGTTCGGCTGCCCGGCTGGTGTGTCAGCTGGTCCCGCTGCGGGCGATCGGGCTGCGGCTTCGGATCAGTTTCGACCTGCGTGATCCGGGGTTCCGATCCGTCGCCCGGCTGGCACCACCGCTCCTGGTCGGCAGCGCCATCGTCAACGTCAACACCCTCGTCGACCGGGCAGTCGGCTCGTTCCTGGGTGAGGGCGTCATCTCCGCACTGTCGTACGGCTGGAGGCTGGTCACGCTGCCGGAGATGCTCGTGGTCGTGTCACTGGTGACGGTGCTCTACCCTGCCTTCGGTGCCGCGGCCGACGACCGAGGCGAGCTGCGCCGGCTGGTCGGCCAGGGCCTGAGCACCGTGATGGTCGTCATCGCGCCGATGAGCGCGGCGCTGCTGGTGTGCGCGCCGTTCGTTGTCCAGATCGTCTACCAGCGAGGCAGTTTTGACGCCGAGGCCGGGGAGGCGACCTCCACGGCGGTGATGTGGTACGCGCCGGCGTTGCTTGCCCTCGCCTGGCGGGAGGTCGTCACCAGAGCGTCGTACGCCGTCGGTGACACCGTGACCCCCGTCCTGGTGGCGCTTGTGGCGATGGCGGTGAACATCGTCGGCGATGTCACGCTCGGTCCTGTCTTCGGGGTGCCCGGGCTGGCCGGGACGACGGTGCTGTCCGTCGGATGCGCCGCGCTTCTCAACACCTGGCTCCTGCGACGCCGGCATGGGGCCGTACGCCTCCGGCACGTCGCCGGACTGTTGGCACGGACCGGCTGCGCCGCGGTCCTCTCCGTGCCCGCCGGTCTGCTGTGCGTCCACCTCGTCGCCGACCGAATCGGTGACGGAGCCATGGGTGCGGCCGTCACTGCCGCCCTCTCCAGCATGAGCATCGCTGCGGTCTTCCTCGCCGTCCTCGCAGCGATCCGCGCACCCGAGTTGAGCGTCCTCACCGCGGCCGTACGAATCGTGCTCCGCCGCGGCTGAACGGCGGAAGGCGCTATGCCGAGGGAACGGTGTTCGACATGATCGAGACCACCGCCTGCGTCCAACCCGGCGACAGCGGCGGCTCGCTCTACCAGGGAAGCACCGCGATCGGGATCACGTCTGGCGGCACCGTCGGCAGTTGCGGCGCCGGGTTCCAGTCGTTCTTCCAGCCAGTCGGCGAGGCGCTGGCGGCGGGCGGGCTCAGCCTGCTCTGATCCGTCGACCCGCAGGACACCCCGTGGCGAGCATGGTCGCCACGGGGTGTTCTGATGTCGAGGCCGGGCTCGTCGGTGAGGTCCGGGGGTCCGAGGTGTGACACTGAACGGCATGTCCACGAGCGAGCTTCCCCCGTCGGCCGCCGGTCCGACGGCCGGTGGCGTGGCCCGCCCGGATCCGCTCCGCGTCCTGTCCCGGCTGGCGGCGGCGGGCGACCGGGCGGAGCGGATCGTGCACGTAGAGTCGACACCAGGCCGCCCCGGACGGACGGCGCCGTGGCCGGACTGGGTGCCCCGCGAGGTCGTACGCCGGCTCAGGGCGCGGGGGATCGAGCGCCCTTGGACCCACCAGGTCGAGACCGCCGAGTCGATGCGGGCGGGTCGAGATGTCGTCGTCGCGACCGGCACGGCGTCGGGCAAGTCGCTCGGCTACCTCCTGCCCCTGCTCGCCGACGTGCTCACCCCGCAGGCACGTGCCGGTCGAGGCGGAAGACGGCGGGTGTCACGCCGGCCCCGGGAGCCGCTGCCGGGCCAGCTCACCCTGGACTTCGACATCGCCGGCATGTTCAGGATCGACGAGCCGAACGGACGCCGCGCCGGCCCCGGCCGCGGGCGTACCGCTCTGTACCTCGCACCGACCAAGGCCCTCGCCGCCGACCAGCTCCGGGCCGTGACCGCGCTCGGCGGGCCGGACCTGCCGGCCGTGACCTACGACGGCGACAGCTCGCGGGACTACCGCGACTGGGCTCGCAACCACGCGGCGTACCTCCTGACCAACCCCGACATGCTGCACCGTTCGTTGCTACCGGGGCACGAGCGGTGGGCACGGTTCTTCGGCTCGCTTGCCTACGTCGTGATCGACGAGTGCCACCACTACCGCGGCGTGTTCGGCTCCCACGTCGCCCAGGTGCTGCGGCGACTCCAGCGGATCCTCGAACATCACGGCGCCGATCCCGTCTTCGTGCTGGCGTCGGCGACGGTGCGTGCGCCCGCCGAGTCGGCCGAACGACTGATCGGGCGCCCGACGGCGGAGGTGACGGAGGACGGCTCGCCGCACGGCGGGCTGTCGTTCGCGCTGTGGGAGCCGCCGGTCACCTCCCTGCGGGGTGAGCACGGGATGCCGCTGCGCCGGAGCGCGACGTCCGAGGCCGCCGACCTGCTGGCCCTTCTGGTCGCCGACGGTGTGCGGTCGGTGGCGTTCGTACGCTCCCGGCGGGGTGCCGAGCTGGTCTCGACCCTGGCCCGGGAACACCTTTCCAAGCTCGACCCCGCGCTGGAGAGCAGGGTCGCGGCCTACCGTGGCGGTTACCTCCCCGAGGAACGCCGCGAGCTCGAACGCGCACTGCAGGACGGCAGCCTGCTCGCGGTCGCGACGACGAGCGCGTTGGAGCTGGGCATCGACATCGCGGGGCTCGACGCCGTGCTCCTCGCCGGCTATCCAGGGACCAGGGCCGCCGTCTGGCAGCGAGCCGGTCGCGCCGGGCGTGACGGGCACGGCGCACTCGCCGTCTTCATCCCGCGGAACGATCCGCTGGACGCCTATCTCGTACGGCACCCCGAGGCATTGTTCGGCCCGCCTGTGGAGGCGACAGTCTTCGATCCGGACAATCCTTACGTCGTACGACCGCACCTGGCGGCCGCGGCCGCCGAACTGCCCGTGACGGACGCGGATCTGAAGCGGTTCGGGCCGGCGGCTTCGGAGGCGTTGGCAGCCCTCGAGGCGGAGGGCAAGCTCCGGCGGCGGGCGTCCGGTTGGTTCTGGGTCCTCCGTGACCGCGCAAGCGACCTCACCGACATCCGGTCGGGCGGCGGGCTCCAGGTCAGGCTGATCGAGGCGTCGACCGGCCGGCTGCTGGGCACGGTCGACGCCGCCGCCTCGCACGCCGCGGTGCACGACGGCGCCGTCTATGTCCACCAGGGCGACACCTACGTCGTCGATCGTCTGGACCTCGACGCCGGTGTCGCCGTCGTTTCGGCTGCGGGCAGCGATCACGACCACTCCACGGTCGTCCGCGAGACCAGCGACGTGCGGGTGCTGGCGAGCGACCGGCGGGTGGACTGGGGTGAGGCGTCGCTGGAACTCGGATCGGTCGAGGTCACGAGCCAGGTCGTGTCCTACCTCAAGATCTCGCTCTCCGGCGAGCCGCTGGGTGAGCATCCGCTGACGCTGCCGCCGCGCACCCTGCGGACCCGCGCGGTCTGGTGGACGCTCCCTGACCACCTGCTGACCGCTGCCGGGCTCACCGAGGCGGACATTCCAGGCGCTGCCCATGCCGCGGAGCACGCGTCCATCGGCCTGCTCCCCCTGTTCGCGACCTGTGACCGTTGGGACATCGGCGGCGTCTCCACCGGACGTCACGCCGACACGGGACGGCCGACGGTGTTCGTGTACGACGGGCATCCGGGCGGTGCGGGCTTTGCCGAACGCGGGTTCGGGGCGGCGCACGAGTGGCTGGGGGCGACCCGTGCCGCCATCGCCGGCTGCGGATGCGACGACGGGTGCCCCGCATGCGTACAGTCACCGAAGTGCGGTAACGGCAACCATCCACTCGACAAGGCGGGCGCCGTCGGACTCCTCGACGTCCTACTCGCGAACGCACCCGACCAGCAGTGACCGCCGAGGGCCGCAGCGACGGGGCGTCGAACGCTTCTGCGATACCCCAGGACTTGGCAGAGCGGTAGGTGACTGCGTAACTTTGGCCCAGACGAGTTCCGGCTTGAACTCAGCGCACCTTAGCCGTCGGAAAAGGCGTCTGGAACGGCGGCAAGGCCGGATTTTTTATATGACCTGGGCAAGTGACCCCCGAATTCGGGCTTACCTCACCGTCGCCGCGCAGATTGTCGGCGTCGCTGTTGCCTATCACGGTGCCACCAGACTCGGGATGATGGGCTCATCGATCGGAAACATGAGTCCGTTCTGGCCGGCTTCGGGTGTCGCTCTCGTTGCATTGATGGTGTTTGGGTTACGCGTCGCTCCCGGAATCATGCTCGGCTCCCTGCCGCTCGAGCTCGCGCTGGCACCGACGATCGTTCCGGCAGTGGGAGCCTCGGTGGGGGACACGCTCGGACCCTTGTGCGGCTGCCTACTGCTGCGGTGGGTGGGCTTCCGACCAGAGCTGGACCGGTTCAAAGACGCTGTCGCACTGGTCGTTCTCGGTGCTTTTGTGGCGACGTTGGTGAACGCATTCTTCGGTCCTACCATCCTTCTGCTGACCGACCAGATTCCGGAGCGCCTCTTCGGGCCGACCCTGCTCATCTTCTGGACCGGCGACGTCATCGGCGTCCTGGCCGCCGCACCGCTGCTCTTCTCCCTGCGCAGATTTCCTCAGCTTCGAACCATGGGGTGGCGCGCCTGGGCAGAGATCGGGTTGTTGGCCGCAGTCTCCTTTGTCGTTCCTTTTGTCGAGCTTCGTGAAGTCGGCCTGTTCTTTCTGGCGTTCCCCATCATCGCGTGGGCGGCTTTGCGGTACCAGCTGATAGCGGTCACGCCGTGCACGTTCATCATTGCCGTCGTGGTGGTCGACGCGGCGACGCGCGGTGTCGGCCCGTTCGCCGGCGACGACGTGATGCGCCGGATGGTCGAGCTGCAACTCCTCAACGGTTCGTTGGTGCTCGGCGGGTTGTTCTTCGCGGTGGTGATCAGTCAGCGCGATCGCGCACGGCTCGACATCGAGCGGGCGTGTACCCGGCTCACCGAGGTCATCGAACACATCGAGGATCACGAGAGCCTCCTCCAGGCGGGAAAGTTGCCCTATGTGAAGGCCGCGAGCGAACTGCCTCGCCCACCCGACCCTCAGGAGTCGCCGCAGGGTGAGCGATCACCGAACTCCGGGTGACACCGCGCCGAGCGTCTGGTCCATCGGCTCCCAGCACGATGGGCCGACGGACGTCCCACGTAGGACGTGGGCGTTCAACTCGTCTCCTGAGGATTCCGGTACGCCAGCTGCTCCATCCCGGTCGTCGCGGTGAACTGGAGTCGATAGCTGAGGACCGCTTCTTCGCGGACGTTCATCAGGTCGGCATTGACGATCAGTGGCGTGAACGGCGTGGACACGGTGCCGATCATCCACACATTCTCGTCGTGCGCGGCAAGGATCTGTCGACCAAGCTCCTTGCGTGCCTCGTCGTCGATCTCTGTCACCATCTGGTCGTACAACCGCTGCAGCTCACGGAACTGTTCCGGTGGCTCCACTCCCGCCTCACCACCGGTCTCGTACCACTGACCGTAGGCGGGAGCCCAGTAGGTGAAGGCCGAGGTAGGCACGTACCACACCGGGTCGACGTCCCACAGGATTCCCGCAACCGTGTAGCCAGGGATATCCACCAGGTTTCCCGTGACACGCTCTGACCACAGGGTCCGGTCGATCCTCTCGAACTGCGCCTTGATCCCCACCTCTCGCCAGTGCTGCTTGACGAGTTCGTACGCGTCGGTGGCGTTGGCCGATCCACCGTACTCGTAGGTGAAGGTGGTGATGAGAAGCTCGAGGGTCTCGCCGTCGGGCCGGAGGCGGAAACCCTGGCCGTCCCGTGCTTCCAGTCCGGCCTTGTCGAGCAGGGCGTTTGCCTTGTCCACGTCGTACTCGGTGAACCGCTCGCCCGTACCCTCGACGAAGTAGTCGTCCTGAGGAACGGCGCACGGTTGCCGCGTACCGCCAGCGCCGCCGTAGAGGATCTTGTTGAGCTCGTCCCGGTTGAGGGCGTGGGACAGTCCGGCGCGGAAGTCGATGTTCTGCATCAGTGCGCGGAGCGCCGGATCCTTGGTGCTCTGGTTCATGTACATCGCGATCCATGGCGCGTCACTTGCCCACCGCAACACCCGGTAGCCGCCCTTGTCCGCCGACTCCGCCAGCAAGGGCATGTCACCGATGGGGACGCTTTCGAACTGCAGGTCGAGGTCGCCGTTGATCGCCCGAAGCGTGATGACCTCTGGATCCAGCAGTTCCTCGACGAGGCGATCGACGTACGGCAGTTGGTTGCCGCTGGTGTCGACCTTCCAGTAGTAGGGATTGCGCTCGGCCACCGCTCTCGATGTGCTGCCGCTCTTGGTCTCGACCTTCCACGGCGCCATGACCGGACGGTCGGGATTGGTGGCCGGGCTGTTCCGGTCGACGAAGTAGTCGACCCAGGTGTCGAACTTGGCGTCCTTCGCCTTCGCCTCCAGCTCGTCCTTCGGTACGAAGTCGGGGTGGAACTGGCTGAGGTAGTGCTTCGGTGCCAGCATGCTCCCCTGGAAGGCGCCCCGGAAGGCCATCTGCCGCAGGAGAAGACCGTGTGGCGCCGGGAAGTTGAACGTGATCGTGTGGTCGTCGACCTTCTTGATCGTGCACGGCTTGCCACCGACGGCGAGCCACGTCGGGAACACCGGCGTGAGTTCCTTGTTGGACAGGATCGCGTCGTAGTAGAACATCACATCGTCAGCGGTGAAGGGCTTGCCGTCTGACCACCGGGCGCCCTCGCGGAGGTGGAAGGTGTAGACCTTCCCACCCTCACTCACCTCCCACGACTCCGCGAGCCCCGGTTCCACCTGCGTCTGTCCTGGTGCCCACTCCACCAGGCCTTCACGGGACACGATCATGAATCGAGATGAGGGTGCGAGTGTCGTGGCCATGCGGATCGTGCCGCCGTAGCGCCCGACTCCCTCCAGCGGTGACACGACCGCCGGCGATCTGGGCAGACGTTCGGTGACAGGTGGCAGCTTTCCCTCCTTGACGAGTTCCGCCAGCATGGGCGCTTCCTTGCCCTGGGCCTCACCGCGGCCGGAGCCTTCTCCGTCCCGCTTCGTCGGCTCGGTGGACAGCAGGTCGCAGCCGGTCACCAAATAGGTCCCGACGAGCGTGCCGCTCGTCCACTTCAGGAGCGCGCGCCGGTCCATCTCGGAGGCTCGTCTTCGTGTCATCGTCCGATCAACTCATCTCGAGCATGGAGGGGTGATGCAGGGCGAGAACTCAGAGCTCCGGACTTCCGGTCCTGACCGAACCTCAGTCGTACTTCTAGCAGCCAGCCCGAAGGTCGTCAAGGTCGCGCGGACGGACGAGGACCGGTCAAGTGCCGTCAACTGGATGGAAGGCTCGCCCGCTCGCGGACCCTCCCGTCACCTTCGAATGCCAGCAGCCGATGGGCCACCTTCTCGATGAAGTAGCGGTCGTGGCTGACCACGACGACAGCGCCCGGGAAATGGACGAGTGCCCTTTCCATCACCTGCGTACTGGTGAGGTCGAGATGGTTGGTGGGCTCGTCGAGGATGACCGCCGCAGCACCCGAGAGCAGGCACTGTGCGAGGGCGACCCTGGCCCGCTGCCCGCCCGACAGCGTGCGGATCTTCTGCTGAAGGTCGATCTCCGAGAACTGGAAGAGGGCGAGGAAGCGGTTGACCTTCCGGCGCGGTGCGTGAAACGCCATGCTGTCCGGCAGCGCATTGACGGCGTGGCTTACGGTGTCGTCCGGATCCAACTCCGCCAGCATCTGGTTGTAGTAGATGAATCGCGTTCCCTTGCTCCACCAGACGCGACCCGCGTCAGGTGGGGACACCCCCGCGAGTACGTCGATGAGCGTCGTCTTCCCGCAGCCGTTGGGACCTGTGATCGCGAAGCGGTCGCCGCGGTGGATCTCCAGGGAGAGGTCCTCGAAGACGACATGGGGTCCGTACGCCTTCGTGAGGTTCTCCACGCGGCAGAGGTCGTTGCTGACATAGAGGTTGTCGTAGATGCTGGTGATGACGTTGTCGACCGGTCGCGGTGTGGCGTCCTTCCTGATGTTCGCCAGTCGTCGTCGAAGGTGCGGGGTGGGGTTCCTGGCGGCGTCGCGCCGGTCGGCGATCGCCTCCTGCTCGTAGGCCAGTAGCTCCTCTTCATGGACGAACTGTCGCTCCAGCGTCTTGAGCCGCATCTGCTTCTTGCGTACGTAGTCGGTGTAGGTCCCTTCGTACTCCTGCAGGTGATGGTTCTCGATCTCCACGATGCGATTGGCCACCACGTCGAGGAAGTGGCGGTCGTGCGAAACGACGATCAGGGCACCTCGGAACCCCTGGAACCAGGACTCCAACCAACGCAAACCTTCCAGGTCGAGGTAGTTGGTCGGCTCGTCCATGAGAAGGACGTCGGGCGCCTGCAGGAGAATTCGCGCGAGCGCAGCCCGGTTCCGCCAGCCTCCGGAGAGCCGGTCGACCGGCAGGTCGCGATGGCTGGTGCTGAATCCCAGCGTGGTCAGAACAGTGTCGATCCGGTTCTGGTAGGTCCATCCGTCGAGCGCCTCCATCTGCTCGAAGAGTGCTGCCTGCCGTGCCAGGAGTCTGGTCATCGTGGGCTCGTCGGAGGCTTCGTCGAGGGAGACCTCGAGAACGGTGAGTTCCTTCTCGACGGCATGGATGTCCGCGAACAACCCCTCCAACTCCTCCACGATCGTCTGCGTTCCGCTGAGCTCGGAAAACTGCGAGAAGTATCCGATGGTGACGCCATCGGTGATGTCGACAGTGCCGGCATCAGCCTCTTCGCGGCCGAGAACGAGATCGAGGAGCGTCGTCTTCCCGACTCCGTTGCGGCCGATGAGTCCGATCTTGTCGCCTTCGCTCAGGCGAAGATGGACCTCGCGCAGGACGACGTTCCCGTCGAAGCTCTTGCTGACATCAGCCAGGCGTATCCAACTCACAACGACTCCTTTCGGTCGTGGAAAGCTGCGTGTGGGGTGGGCGTTTCGGGTGGGCTGCGTCCGGCTCGAGAACGAAAAAGCACCCGAAGCCACACCGGCCGAGGCGTACGAACCCGGCTGGAACATGGCTTCGGGTGCTCTGAGCAAAGCTTCCGTGAGCTAGCGCGCCAGTGCACTACCCGAGTACATCGACGCGTTCTCCCGAAGGGTGGTGATGAGGTTTCCTCGCACGCTAGCAGCAGCGGGCTCCGTCGGTACAACGGTTTTCCTCCGCCGCCGTGTGTGTGTCGGCGTGGCAGAACTCAGATAACGTTCACCTGTCTCATAGGAACGAGACACCACGCACCATGGAGAGATATCAGTGACCGGCAGGAAGCAACCTCCAACCTCACGCATCACGCAGCCGTACATCGTCGCGCCCGAGGAACAGGCCGCCGTGGAATTCTTCGGTCATGTCGCGCGCGTGCGGCTGGGTGGCGAGCACTCGGCTGGAGAACTGGCCATCATCGACAGCACCATGTCACGGGGCTCCGCGAGCCCTGTGCACCGTCACCTCCACGCCGCCGAGACCTTCCTCGTCCTCGAGGGCACCCTGCGTGTGCGCGTCGACCGGGAGGAATTCAGCGTCGGCGCGGGCTCGGCCGCGGTGCTGCCGAAACTGATCGACCACGCCTTCCTCGTGACCAGCGACCACGCGCGGCTCCTCTCGCTGCACACACCCGCGGGATTCGACGAGTTCGTCATGGGCGTCGGTCATCCGCCTGAGCTGACCGACGCCGCGATCGATTCCGAGGAGCTCGCGCGCATTGCCGCCAGGTGTGGCATCGAGCTGGTCGGTCCGCCGATGACGCTCTGAGACGCTGACGCTGACGCTGACCTGGTGACCTCACTCGGCGCGACACATCGCCACCGGGCGAGGGCAGCCTGCGACGCCGGTTCCCTGATGCGGCATCAGCTGGCCGGCGTACCCCGTAGATAGTGCGGCGACAGGCTGACGATCAGCCGGACATTCCCGACCACGGTCGAGTCGTCGGTGTCGACATGCGTACCGGCCCAGTCGACCGCCTGCGTGCGAAGGCCGTCGTCTCCGGCCAGCAGGACACCCGCGAGATCAGTGAACAGCCGCTTGCAGGCCTGGTCTCCTGGACCGTATACGCACAGTCCGTGCACGGCCCGCACCCGTTCCTCGCCGTCGTACTCGATGTTGACCCGGAGATCGTGCGCGGCCTTGCCACGTGGCGTGCAGCCCATGAGTGTCGACGCACCGCTGGACGGCTCGGTGCCGGTGTCGGAGACCTCGCACGTCCATGACCGCGTTCCGGCGAGCCAGTCCTCGGCCAGGCCGGAGACCGTAACGCCGCGCAGGTGCCGTTGCGAGGCATCGGGAAAGTCGGCCGTGACGGCGGGTGGACCGGTCGGACCCACCGGCCTCGAACCCACCCGGTGGCCGACCGCCACACCAGTAGAAGCACCGATCAGAAGGGCGATCACGCACGAGACGACCAATGCCATCCAACGGCGTCGACGGACTGGGTGAGCGGGCATGTGCGGGTACGCGGGGGGTTGCGAAGGAGACGGCTGCCCCGGCGGGACGAGTGGGCGCCGTTGTTCGGCGGGGACCTGCGGAGTCATCGCGGCACCACCGTTCTCACCTCGAAGTCGATGACCTGCTCGTCGTCGGCATCCACGCGGTAGCCGTAGCCGCCGACGGCGGCGTGCGTCGTGCCGCCCTTCTCGATCTGCCGGCCGACCCAGGTGCTGATCCGCTGCGCGAACGCCGGGTCATACGCATAGGGCAGCTGCGCCAACCAGGACAGGTACGCGATGGATGTCGTGCCTGGCGGGCCGTCGACCGATGTGCTGACGCGTGCCGAGTACCCGTGGACCTGTCCTCCGATCACCTGGAGCGACAAGGCGTACTCCGTGACACCGATCTGGAGCACGCAGCTCCACCTGTCGAGGGTCCGGTGGCACTCGTGGCCCTGCGTCCTCAACGTACGAATCACGCTCGCCGCCTCGAGTTCGGGTATGCACAGGTGCGCCGATCCCTTGCACGGCAGGGGGCCGAAGTCAGGAGTGTCGCCGTTCGCCACCGTGTACCCGCCGAGCCCGCCGGCCGCGCAGGCGAACATCGCGACTAGCAACGAGAGGAGTACGGCACGTGGCACGCTCATATCGCTCCTCCGCGTACGAACGCTGCCCACCGCTGGAGGAACGCCCGCCCTCGCACGCCCACCACGCGTCGGCAGATGCCGTCGAAGGTCGGGGTCTCAACCAACGAGGCTCCGCCGATCTCGCCGTGCTCGATGACGCTCGCGTAGAACTCGACCGCGGCGTTCTGTCCTTTCACCTTGTCGACGTAGGCGAACACCGAGGCGCCCAGGTCGTAGTTGAACGCGACGTTCTCGCCGTAGAACGCGTCCGACTCAGGTGGCTTCCCGGAGAACCGGCCGTCCAACACCGCGACGCGTACGACGAAGCGCAGATCAGCCATTCTGCTCGGGCTGCCCACCGTCTCCACCCATCGGGCGAAGCCCTCGATCGCCCACCTCGGCGCCGCGGTGACGAGCCCGCCGAAGCCGGCCTCGACGCTGGTCGCGCGGGCCGTGACCGCGTGCGCCAACTCGTGGCGCATCACGAGTTCGGGATCGCTCCACGGCCCGCTGCCCCGCAGGTTGACGACGATCCGTGCACCGGCGTACTGGCCGCTGTAGGCTTCGCCGTTCTTTCGTACGCCCTGCAAGGGAATCTGGGCGCCCTCGACCCTCGGGTCGAAGTTGTCGTAGGCACCGATGCTGTACCAGTTCTTGAAGTTCTGGGTGTTCTTCGTGAGAAACAGGATGTGTCCGGGAAACGTGAGACGGTCACCCCAGATGGCCTCGATGTCGCGGAGGTGTGTTCTCGCTGCGTCGGCGTACTGTTCGAGGTCGGTGACACTGCCGTCGCCCGCGATCCAGACCTTGCCCGCCCGGATGATGTGCAGTGGCGTGTAGTTCCACGGCGCGTCGGCCATCGGTCCGTTCACCCCCAGTTCCTCGGCCGTGTGGGCGTCCAGTCCCTTGATCTCGACGATGGCGAGCTTGTCGTGCCGGGGGACCAGCGTGTACTGGAATGTCTCGGCGGGCGCGAACCCGTCCGTCTGGACGTCAGTCACGAGCTGGGTGATCTGGATGACCGGATCGAAGCGGAGCAGCCTGCCCTCCTCGGCATGCGATGTCCGGTCGAGAACGTAGTCGAACCGGGTGAACTCGAGCTGGCGCAGGTTGGCGAAGACCATCTTCTGCTCGCTGATCAGCCGGCGGTTTCGATCGTCGATGTCGGCGAGGAAGGTCCGCTCGTCGTCGTTGCGCAGCGCTTTCACCCGGCGGTCGAGGATCTCGCGTAGGGCCTGGGTCTGGGGATCGGTGGAACTCTGGTGGCGAATGACCTTGATGGTGGGCCGTTCCGCCTGGCCACAACCCGCCGCCGCGAGTCCGGCCAACAACACCGCCCGCCTGGACACTGACACACCGCCATCGCGGCTTTGGGTGTCGAGGTCGAGGTGCGTTCTCATCCGGCACACCTCCTCGGAACGAATGGAGATTCCGCGCAGGCCATCCGTCCTTGGCCGCATCGTGAGCAGGGCAGGGGCTCCGAGCTCCTGAACGATGCGATGGTGGCCGGAAGTACGCCCACTGGCGCGCAGAAGCTACCACCGGCCGTGCCACCATCGGACCTGAATTCCGACGAGGTCCGGCAGCGGACACCGACCCGGGGGAACCTCACCCGAGGCGTACGTGGACGCAGAAAGAAGCCGGGTGGCCCGAACGACTCGGTTGTTCGGGCCACCCGGACTTCTCGGACAGGGGTTCGAGGGCGGAAGGTGCCTAGCGAGCGGGGTCTGATGCTTCGATGGCCGCCATGTCGACCAGCTGGTAACCATCCTTTGTCTCGACGTAGTAGAGCCGCTCGTCGCCCATCATCCGAAAACCGCCACCGTCCAGGGCCGCGACCCTGCCGGCCTTCCCGGTCTTGATGTCGTAGATGACGGACCTGGACCGGTCCTCGGCGAGAACGAAGCGATCCCGGGCCGGCTGGTTGCCGTACGTGACCGAGGTCATGACGCTCCCGACTTCGCGGCGGCCCGTGCCGTCGCGGCGCTGGACCGCCCCGCCGTCGTCCGTGGCGCCCACACACCACTGCACCCGACAGGTCCACAGACCGTCGCGTTCGGTGGCAATGCGTTCCTCCCCGGTCTGGAGGTTGCGCAGCGTCCGGTAGGTGATCTCGTCCGGCATGCTGCCGGACCAGGACTCGCGCGACCGGACCGGACTGCCGACCCACGGCCAGTCCACGAGGCCGAAGTCGTCGGTCCCCTCGATCAACTCTGCCTCTCCTCCGGCAGCCAACGGAGCCTGGTAGACGCCGCCGCCGGAGTGCGACCACATCACCTTGCCACCGGTGATCGCGATGTCACCCTCCACGCCGCCCTTGGCGTGGACGCGACCGACCAGATGCGCCTCGCCACCCGCGAGGGGCGCAGCCCACAGCTCGACGCTGGGCAGGCCCATGTCCGGATGGGCGATCCACCACACGACGTGTCCCTCGCCGATGGTGAAGTTCGAGGCGAAGATGGTCGCGTCCTTCGGCGTACGCACGGTTGTCACTTTGCGGGCGGTCCGGTCCTGGATGTCGTACAACCACAGCTCGCCGACGTTCTCGAAGCCGGCGTCGACCGAGACAAGGACCGTGCGGTCGTCGACCATGGTCTGAGGACGGAACTTCCGCCCGTCGGCCAGGCGGTCGGGGACGTCGTGGACGGCCGCGGGCCAGACCTTCTCGACGGGCTCGGCGGCCGGAGCCTCCCGTCGCACGGTGCCGGACCCGGCAGCGGGCGGGTCGGCCGGCGGGTCGGCGGGCGTGAGAGTCGTGTCCCCGCCGGACGCCCCGGGCGTGCCGAACAACGCCGCGGAACCTCCCGCCACCGCGAGGACGGCCCCGGTCGCGAGGAAAATCTGCCCCCGCTGCCTCCGGCGCCGGTACCGCCGTTCCAGCTGGTCGAGCAGCCCGGGTTCAGGTCTCGGTGCCCGGCCTGCCGCGCTTTCCAGCGTCGTCACCAGTTCGTGTTCGATGCGTCGTGTCATCGGAGCTTTCCCTCCTTTGCGCCAGCGTCGGCCGGCTCGGCAGGTTCCGGGAAGCGCGACCGCAACTTCTCCAAAGCGCGGGCTGCCTGACTGCGGACGGTCCCGCGGGAGATCTTCAGGATCGCGGCGATCTCCTCATCGGTGAGGCACTCGTAGTAGCGCAGCACCAGGACCGCCCGCTGTCGCCGCGGAAGTGCGGTCAACGCGTCCCACAGGCCGTCGCGAAGTTCGGCTAGGTCGAACGTGTGGTCGGTGTATGGCTCCTCGGGCATCGTTGCGACCAGCGTCTCGCGGCGGCGCCGTCGCCAGATGCTGACGTGCAGCCGGGCCATCGTGGTGCGGACGAAAGCCTCGGGTTCGCGCTTGTTGGCGACCCGATGCAAAGCCGTACGCAGGCGGACGAGTGCCTCCTGCATCAGGTCGGCGGCATCGTGCGGGTTCCCGGTCAGGACGTAGCCGTAACGAAGCAACGCCGGTGCCCGGCTCGCCACGAACACCTCGTAGTGCTCGATCTCGTCATTCACACATGGCCCCCTTTCCTGCCTCCGAGACGCGGCACCCGCCGGAACTGTTGCATCACCCCGCCGATGCCCCTTCTGTCAAGATGGCGTCATGGCGCGTAAGAAGGCCACGGTGTACATCGAGGAGTCGCTGCTGCGGGCAGCCAAGATCGCCGCCGCGCGCTCAGACAAGCGCGAGTAACCTGTGCCCAACGGCCCGTTCGGGCGGCCTTCGACGCCGGCGGATTTGCCAGCGCATGACGGGTACGCCGGGAAGAGCGATGCGGTCACCGGTGTCGGATAGCGACGCGCCTCCGCTGGCCGGCTACCGGGTGGGCGGGGGTGGGCTCGTGGTGCGGTTCAGGCCGAAGGTGTCCTCGCCGCTGACCACGACGCACGCGTGGCCGGGGAAGAGTGGTGGCGCATCCTGGTCGAGGAGGGCGACGAACGGCACGGTGTACCTCGCCGACAGCCCCATCCGGCGCCGGTCGGAGGTGTTCTTGTGCGAGTGGTGCAGCAGGCGTTCGTTGAAGATGAAGAACTCGCCGGGACGCAGCACCATGTCGACGGCCGCGGACGTGTCGACGGCGGCGGGGTCGGCTTCCTGCCCGAACGCCATTCCTTCACGCGCCGGCAGATGTCGTACGACGGTGCGGTGTGAACCGGGGATGATCTGCACGCAGGAGTTCTCGGTCGTCACCTCGTCGACCGCCATCCAGATGGAGATGTTCAGCGGTGGCTCGATCGGCCAGAAGTTCGCGTCCTGGTGCCAGGGGATCTCCTTGCCACCAGGGTCCTTGGTGAAGAAGTAGCTCGCCCAGACCACGATGTCCGCACCGATCATGCCGCGGAGCCTGCCGACGATCTCCGGCGCCGCGATCACGTCGTGGAGGAACCGGTGGTCGAGGTGCCTGGCCTGGAGTGGGTTCTTCGGGTTGCGGCCGGGCGTCGGCAGCACCTCGTCCTCGATCCGCCGCCGGAGGTCGGTCATCCGGTCCACCGGCATCGCGGTGTACGGGCCCAGGTAGCCGAGTTCGTGGAACTGCCGTACCTCGTCGCGGCTCAGCGTGGCGGCGGCGTGCTCGGTGGCGTGCCCCGCGGCCGGCGTCGTGGTCGTCGTCATAGGCCGATCGTCCCGCGTGGGTGGCACGGGCTCCATGCCCCGGTTCGTCGGAACTTTTGCACTGGGTCGGTGTGTGAGAATCGGCCGCGTGGTGTCGCGCTGGCAGCAGGACTGGCTCGATCTGATGCGGACCGAGGGCGACCAGGTGGTCGGCACGCTCTTCGGTTACGACCGGCTGCCAGGCACCTGGGCGCTCGATTTCCCGTGTGGCCTGCCCGAACACCTCGTCTACCTTGTCGTGGCGGGATCGGCGGGCGGCGAGGTAGCGGGCACGGGGGTGTCCTTGGCCGCGGGGTCGTTCTTCTGGGTGACTCCGGCGACGCCTTTCCAGTTGCATGCAGCCGGGGATGCCGGCCTCACGTTGTACCGCCTCCGGGTGGCGAGCGACACCGCCGGCTGCCCGGGTGGACACCTGGTGGTGCCGGGCGCCTGGCAGGTGCGTACGACGTTCGATGCCCTGGTCGTCGAGCTTTCCGGTGCCCTCGCGTTCCGTGCGGAGCGGCTGCGGGCGTTGCTGGTCGTCCTCTTCTCCGACGTCTTCCGGGCGGCGGCGCGGCACCGGCGTACGCCCCCGCTCGACGATGAGGACCGTGCGGCGGTGGAGTCCTACGTCGATGCCCGTCCGGCGGAGCGCCTGAGCGCGGAGGACCTCGCGGCCGTGGTCGGGCTCAGCGAGGACTACTTCGTCCGCCGGTTTCGCCAGACGTTCGGGCTCGCGCCGCGGTCGTGGCTGGTCAGGCGTCGGATCCAGGCCGCGATGCTGCGCCTGGACGAGTCGAGTGACCCGGTCGGGATGGTCGCGCGGGAGCTGGGCTACCCGGACGTGTTCCTGTTCAGCCGCCAGTTCAAGGACGTGACAGGCATGTCGCCGCGCGCATGGCGGGCGAGGGGTTCGGTGCTTCGCTGACCCGATCCACAGCTGGACTGCCGGTGCTGGCCACTTCCCGCCTGGTGACCAGCACCGCCAGGACGTGCATGCTGTGACGCGAGTATGCGTATAGCGGGTAAGCAACTCCACGATCTCGACAGGCGGCCACGAGTGCCGGGCGCTCGACCAGGAGGACCAGATGAGACCGGACGGCAACAACCCTGGTGCCTCCACGAGGCGGCGTTTCCTGACGACAACCGCCTTCGTGACGCTGGCCGCCGCGTCCCTGCCCGGCTGCGACCTGCTCTCCACGGACCCCGGTGGGGGACGGGACGCCGGTCGCAACCGCGGTCGGCCCGGCGCCAAGGAGTCGCCGATGCTGGCTGACCTGGTCAAGGCCGGGAAGCTCCCGAAGCTGGCCGAACGGCTTCCGAAGGTGCCGCTCACGGTCACGCCCGTCGACGAGGTGGGGACGTACGGCGGCGAGTTGCACAGCGCGATTCTGGGGGCCGCCGAGGCGATCCAGCTCAACCGGGTCGTGGGATATGACTACCTGATGCGGTGGAGCCCGGACTGGGAACCGGAGCCGATCCCCAACATCGCCGAGTCGGTCGACGTCACGCCCGACGCGAAGCAGTTCACCTTCCACCTACGGGCCGGAATGCGCTGGTCCAACGGCGATCCGTTCACCGCCGAGGACATCGCCTTCGCGCAGAACGACATCTTCAACAACCGGGACCTGTTTCCCGCCGCAGCGGCGAACCCGGTGACGGCGGAGGCGCTCGACCCGCAGACGGTCCGGTTCAGCTTCGACAACCCGCACGGGCTGTTCCTGCAGGAACACGCCTCGACGGTGGGCCAGCAGTTCGTCACCAAGCCGGCACGCTATCTCAAGCAGTTCCACAAGAAGTACAACCCGGATGCGGAATCCCTGGCGAAGAAGGAGAAGTTCGCGAGCTGGACGGAACTGTTCTTCGCGAAGACCGACATCTGGGTGAACGCCGATCTGCCGACACTCTTCGCCTGGAAGATCAGCAACGGTGTCGGCGACGGCGCGCGCGTCATCCTGGAGCGGAATCCGTACTACTGGAAGACCGATCCCGACGGGCGGCAGTTGCCGTACATCGACAAGGTTGTCTACGCGGTCATCTCCGATCCGGAGGTCATCCTCACGCAGGTCCTCGCCGGTTACAACGACTTCCAGCTCCGTCCGAGCAACACACTGGCCAACAAGCCCGTGCTGGCCAAAAGAAGAGAACAGGGCGACTTCCGCTTCGCCCAGGCCGTTCCGTCCAACATGAACACCATGGTGGTGTGCCTGAACCTCACCCACAAGGATCCGGTCCTGCGCGAGATCTTCCGGAACAAGGACTTCCGGATCGGACTCTCCCATGCGATCAACCGCCAGGAGATCATCGATGCGGCGTACCAGAAGCAGGGTGAGCCGTACCAGGCGGCACCGCGGCCGGAGTCGGAGTTCTACGACGAGGAGCATGCCAAGCAGTACACGGAGTACGACACGGGTCTCGCCGCCGAACATCTCGACCGCGTCCTGGCGGAGAAGGACTCCGAGGGATTCCGGCTGCGTCCCGACGGAAAGCGCCTCAGCATCACGATCGAGTTCGCGACGGCGATCTGGCCCGAATTCCCCAGTGTGCTGGAACTCATCAGAGGCCACGCCAAAGAAGTGGGCCTCGACATCAGGATCAAAGGCGAGGACCGCGCCCTCTTCGACGTACGCACCGGAGAGGCGCAGCAACACGAGGCTGCGGTGTGGCAGGGTGCCGGTGGCTGGAACGACATCTACCTCAACCCCTACTACTACCTGCCGGTCAGCGCGGGTGCGACGTACTTCGGCCGCGCCTGGTGGGACTGGTATCTCAGCGGTGGCGAGAACGGCGAAGAACCACCGGCGGCGACGAAGCGGCAGTTGGAGCTCTGGGACCAGCTGCGGGCGGAGGCCGACGGCGGGAAGCGCACCTCGCTCATGAAGGAGATCCTCGCCATCACCCGGGACGAGTTCTACACGATCGGGATCAACCTCCAGCCCGAGGAGTACGCGACCGTCGCGAACCGGGTCCGAAACGTTCCCGAGGAGATGCCGAACTCGTGGGTCTATCCCAGCCCCGGCCCCACGAACCCGGAGCAGTACTTCATTGCCTGACACCGCATTGCCTGACACCCGCGACCTGATCGGAGTGATCACCGCATGCGTCACGAAGAATTCTCCGCGGACCTGACCGTCATCGGCGGCGGCCTTGCCGGTTGCTGTGCGGCGATCGCGGCCGCCCGCCAGGGCGCCAGTGTGGCCCTCGTCCAGAACCGTCCCGTACTCGGTGGAAACTCCTCCAGCGAGGTGCGGGTCTGGGTCTGCGGCGCCACCGGTCACGGCTCGCACCGCTACGCCCGCGAGACCGGCATCATCGGCGAGATGTTCGTGGAGAACCAGTTCCGCAACCTCGACGGGAATCCGTACTACTGGGATCTGGTCGTCCTCGAAGCGGTCCGCGACGAACCGAACATCACGCTCTTTCTCAACACCGACGTGCGCTCGGTCGAGTCCGACGGTCCCGACGACACACGGGTCATCCGTGCGGTCACCGGCTGGATGATGGGGTCGGAACGGGAGATCCGGTTCACGAGTCCGACCTTCATCGACTGCACAGGCGACGGTTTCGTCGGGTTCCTGGCCGGCGCGTGGTACCGCACGGGGTGCGAGTCCCGCAGTGAGTACGACGAGTCGTGGGCCCCCGAGGACGCGGACGACTCCACGTTGGGCAGCACGATTCTCTTCTACACCAAGGATGTCGGGCAGCCGGTGAAGTACGTACCGCCGAAGTTCGCCCGTGACATCACCACGACGTCGATCCCGGAGCGGCGCATCATTCGGACCGACCTCAACGGGTGTGCCTACTGGTGGATCGAATGGGGTGGGGAAAAGGACGTCGTCCACGACAACGAGGAGATCCGCGACGAGTTGCAGGCGGCGATCTACGGCATCTGGGACCACATCAAGAACTCCGGCAAGTTCGACGCCGACACTCTCACGCTGGAATGGATCGGTGCGGTCCCAGGAAAGCGGGAGTACCGCAGGTTCGTCGGCGACCACACGATGACACAGCACGACGTGTTGGGCCAGGAGTTCTTTCCCGACCGCGTGGCATTCGGTGGTTGGTCGATCGACCTGCATCCTCCCGGCGGGATGTACGCGACCGAACGGGGATCGCGCCACTGGCACGCGGACGGCAATTACCACATTCCCCTACGGACCCTGTATTCGCGCAACGTCACGAACATGTGGATGGCCGGCCGCAACATCAGCTGTAGCCACGTGGCCTTCGGCAGCACCCGGGTGATGGCGACGTGTGCGGTCGTCGGCGAGGCGGCCGGGACGGCGGCGGCCCTGGCCACGCAGCGTGGCACCTCGCCGCGGGAGCTGGCGACCCAGCAGATCGCCTTGGTGCACAGGGCGATGGTGAGATCGGACGCCTCCCTGCTCGGCGTGGAGAACACCGACCCCGCGGACCTCGCGTTGGCCGCCCGCGCCAGTGCGTCGTCGACGCTGCGGAACCTGGCGGTCGAGACTTCGGCCAGCACGCTCGCTCTCGACACCCATGTCGGCATGGTGCTGCCGGCGGATCCTGGCCTCGGCTCGCTCGAGCTGCTGGTCGACGCCGACTCCGACACGGAGCTGACCCTCGAGGTGCACCACACCGGCAATCCGCAGAACTACATTCCCACCGAACTTGTGGAGACGGCGACCACGTCCGTGCCGGCGGGCCAGAAACAGTGGGTGACACTCACGTTCGACTGGACACCTGGCCACCCGCAGAACGCCTTCGTGGTGGTGCGGGAGAATCGCCACGTCGCCTTGCACTGCAGCGATTCGGCCGAGCCTGGGACGTTGTTCTTCCGCCACCGCACGCCTCCGCCGGGCGAGATCTACACCGAGCAGTGGCGGGAGTGGAAGCACATCCTGCACCGGGCGAGCGTGTGCTACCGCCTCGGCAGGGCGACGGACGCGTTCGACGCGCGGCACGTGATCGGCGGGTATGCGCGACCGTACGGCGGCCCGCAGATGTGGGCGTCGGAACCACTGGCATGGGACGAGCAGCCGTGGGTGGAGCTCGCCTGGGACGCCCCGGCGACGTTCCGCGAGGTCGCGCTGATCCTCGACGACGAGGTGGAGGAGGATCTCATCAACCTTCACCACCATCGCACGCCCTACGACGTCATGCCCGGGTTGGTACGCAATTACCAGATCCAGGCCGAGGTCGACGGGGATTGGACCACGCTCGTCGACGTGCAGGACAACCGCCGCCGGCACCGGGTGCACCAGCTCGACACGGCCGTCACGGCGCGGCGGCTGCGGGTCGTGATCGAGTCCACCAACGGCGCGCCCCGGGCGCACGTGGTTGCCGTCCGGGTCTACGCCGAACCACGTTGAGCCGGCCGCTGGCCTTGGCATTGGATGAGGGTGCCTCTCCTCCAGCGCGGCATTGGACGAGGGTGCCCTTCCTCCAAGAGCCGGGACGGCAAGGGCATGCACGTGACGAGTACTAAGCTCTGGGTATGCGTGAGGAGGTCACCGGCTCGTCGCAGAACCAGGCCCTGGCGCGCGGGCTCGAGGTGCTGCGGGTGCTGGTCGACGAGAGCGAGCCGGTGACGGGCACCGAGATCGCCCGCCGGCTCGGCCTCCATCAGAGCTCGATCTCCCGCATCCTCGCCACCCTGACCGAGGTGGGGTACGTACGCAAGACCGCCAAGGGTTTCGCCCCCGACTTCGGCGTCCTCTCGCTGGCCTCGGCGACGTCGCAGTTTCCGCTCATCCGGAAGCCGCGTGCGGCGATGAAGCAGATCGCCGCCAGCTGCGGAGGGCTCAGCCCGTCGCTCGGCATGCTGTGGCGGGGCCAGATGATCTACTTCCTGCGGACGACTGAACACGGGGACACCATCGACTTCTGGTGGTCGGACTACCCGATCCACCTCTCGGCACCGGGACTCCGGCTCCTCGTGGACCTCCCCCGCGAGGAAGCGCTCGCGATCCTGCGCGGATCGCGACAGCGGTACGGCTGGGACGGGGAGAAGGGTGTCGTGCCGGCGACCGAGGAGGAGGTGCTCGACCTCGCCGCGAAGAACGTCGCGCACGACGTGATCGTGCTCACCGGGTGGTTCCGGCGCGGATGGATGGGCGCGGCCATACCCGTCGAGGTCGAAGGGGAGCACCGGGTCGCCCTCGCGTTGGCCGGCCCGTCCGACGTGACCGACCTCGCGACACTTCAGCTGTGGTTGCACGACGCGCGTCGTACGGTGGAGGCCGCCCTCCGCCAGCCCACGACCGGCCGGTGACCGCGCACCCTCGGCAGACGGTCGCGGTGGTCTGCGCGACCAAGGTCGGCGTACGTCCCCGACCAGCCGGGTGACGACCTGGACGGAAGCGGCCACCGCCACATTCTTGACCACGGAAATTAATCGGCCAGGATGCGAGGCGTGACCTACCGGATGAGGCGCGTGATGACGGCCGGCAGCACCCTTGCCGCGGCCGCGACCCTGTTGGCCGGAGGAGTGTTCGGCGTACCGACCACTGAGGACTCCACGACCGACACCACCCGCAGGCAGCCGCGCGGTGACGAGGCGACGCCCACCCGGGAGATCGTCACTGCGCCGACGGGAGCCGCCGTGGTCGAACCGCCGTACCGCGGCTGGTCCAGTTGGAGCATGCAGTCCAGCAACTATCCCGGCCTCAACCCGCGCGGCCCGGCGAGCTGGCTGCACGAGGAGAACGTCCTCACCCAGGCGCGCGCGATGGCGAAACACCTGAAGCCGTACGGCTATGAGTACGTCAACATCGACTCCGGCTGGACGGCGACCTGGGACTGGCAGGGCGGCTTCGACGCACACGGCCGGCAGACGCCCAACCCCGAGAGGTTCCCGCACGGGATGAAGTACGTCGCCGACGAGATCCACAAGCTGGGCCTCAAGGCGGGAATCTATCTCGCGGTGGGGTTGGAGAAAGGCTCGTACGACAAGGGCGATCTGCCGATCGCCGGTGCGCCGGAGTGCAGTACGCACGACATCGTCTACCCCGACCTGCGCACGACGAACGGCTGGGACTCCTCCTACAAGATCGACTTCGGCCAGCCATGTGCACAGGCCTACGTCGACTCCCAGGCGGCCATGATCGCCGACTGGGGCTACGCCCTGCTGAAGATCGACGGTGTGGGACCGGGTTCGTTCAAGTCCGGGCCCAACTACGACAACCGGCCCGACATCAGGGCATGGCACCACGCGATCGCCGCAACCGGCAGGGACATCCAGCTCGAACTCTCGTGGTCACTGGACCGGGCGGCGATCAAGGACTGGCAGTCCTACGCCGACGGCTGGCGGATCGACACCGACGTCGAGTGTTACTGCGACACGCTCGTCACGTGGAACAACTCCGTCGACAACCGGTTCTACGACGTGCCTGCGTGGGTGCAGCATGCCGGGCCGGAGGGCTGGAACAACCTCGACACCGTCAACGTCGGCAACGGTGAGATGGACGGACTGAGCGACGCGGAGCGGTACTCGTACATGACGCTGTGGGCGATCTCGGCCGCACCGCTCTACACCGGCGACGACATGACGAAGCTCGACGCGCTCGGCAGGAAGCTCCTGACAAACCGCGAGGTGCTCGCCATCAACGCGGCGGGACGGCCCGCGAGCCCGGTGGTTCCGGACGCACTGCAGCAGGTGTGGAGGGTCCAGAACACCGACGGGAGCTACACGGTCGCGCTGTTCAACCTGGACCGCAAGCCGGCGGTGGTCGGTGCGCGGTGGTCCGACGTCGGCTTCGCTGGCCCGGCTGCCGTACGGGACGTGTGGGCCGACAAGGGCCTCGGGCAGCAGGCCGACGGATACGTCGCGATGCTGCCGGGCCATGGGAGTCGACTCCTGCGGGTGACACCGAACGTGCCGGCGCTGTCGGTCGAGGCGGAGGCGGCCGGCAACGAGCTGGCGGGTACGGCGAAGATCAACGAGTGCGACGGATGCGCGGGCGGGCTCAAGGTCGGCGACCTCGGCGAGGGCGCTTCGGTGACTGTCAAGGGAATCTTGACAGAGCGTGCTGGTGCCTACGACGTCACGGTTTCCTACGTCGACGGTTCGAGCGGTCGGGCGGTCGGCGTGGCGGTGAACGGCGGCCCCGTGCAGGAGGTCATGCTCGGTGGGGCGGACGACGACCGGTGGGATCGACCGCAGGGTGAGACGCTCCGGCTGTCCCTGGCACGCGGACAGAACACTCTCACCTTCAGCAATGTCGGCGGCTATGGCCCGGACATCGACCGGATCACCGTGCAGGCGCGGTGACCCTGAGGCCACCGGTCGCCGACGGGTGTCCTCAGAGGCCCTCAGAGGCCCTCAGGTGTCGATGTAGTACTGCTCCGGATTTGTCCATCCCGGCGAGGGGAAAGTCGTCGACCACGGCACGGACGACGGCACGTTGTGCAGAGTGTTCTTGACGACGCTGTAACCGCCGACCGGCAACGCCGTGCCGATGATGACGAACTCCTCGCGCGCGATGCTGAGGATCTGCTGGAACAACTCGTCCTGCCGATCGGAGTCCGAGGTCGCCTTCACCTGGTCGTAGAGCTCCATCTGGCGGCGGATCTGGGCCGGCGGTTCCTCGCCCTCCTTGCCGCGTGAGGCGTACCAGGTCCCCCACGGGATCGCCCACTGGCAGCCGGCGTGGGAGGGGAAGTACCACGTCGGGTCGAGTTGGACGTCATCGAGGCCGGGATAGCCGTCGTCCATGACGGCGTCGTGCTGGTTGGCCTCCACCCGGCCGATGACGAGCTCACTCGCGCCGGTCTGCACGCGGGCTTCGACGCCGACACGTTCCCAGTAGCGCTTGGCGAGTTCGGCGATGTCGACCCACGTGGAGATCGTGCCCAGGCGTACCTGCAGGGTAAACGCCAGCCGCTCACCGTCCGGGCGCAGCCGGAATCCCTCGTTGTCCCGCTCGGTGTATCCGGCCCGGTCGAGGTGGTCGTTCGCCTTCCCCACGTCGTACGCGGTGTACTGCTTGGCGAGGCCTTCGTCGTAGAACTTCGAACCGCGCAGCGGCGATGTCTGCCAGGGATCGCCTTGGCGTTGCAGGACGGTGTCGATGATCTCCCGACGGTTCAGTGCGTACGACAGGCCGATCCGGAAGTCCTTGTTCCCGAAGACCTTCCGCAGGTTCGGGTCCTTGTGCGCGAGGTTGAAGACGAACGTCGCTGCGTTCATGTTCGACTGCGGGACGTCGATGAAGTGGTAGCCGCCCTTCTTCCGGCTGACCGCGATCACCGGCTTGTCCCGCACCACGGCGAACTCGTCCGGGACCAGGCTGTACCGCCCTTCCGTCGTCTGCAGCACGGCGACCTCGGGATCGGCGACGACGTGGACGACCACCTTGTCGATGTAGGGAAGTTGGCTGTCCTGTGGATCGGTCTTCCAGTAGTACGGGTTGCGCTCCGCGACCAGCCGGAGGTTTCCCGCCAACGGCTCGGTGGCCTTCCACGCGGCGATCGTGGGAATGTCGGGGTTCTGCCACCAGGCGATGTCGGTCATCCCGCCGCCACCCTTCGCCATGAACAGATCGCTCCAGCGGGGATGCCCTTCCTGCTTGGCGATCGCGTCGGCGTCGGAGGCGTAGTCCTTGTGGAACTGCTCGAAGTAGTGCTTCGGGAACGCGGTGAGCACGTTGCCCGCCGAGGAGGCGAGATGCTTCAGGAACACGCCGTTGGGTTGGGTGAACGTGAAACGCACGGTGCGATCGTCCACCTTCTCGACCCGTGCTGGCCGTCCGCCCGCGGTGAGCCACTCCGGGAACGCCGGAAAGAGCGCGGCATTGCCGATGACGTCGTTGTAGGCGAAGTCGATGTCGTCAGCGGTGCAGGGTTCGCCGTCGGACCATCTCGTACCAGGCTTGAGATGGAAGGTGTACTCCCGTCCGTCCTTTCCTGCGTCCCATTCGGCGAGGTTCGGAATCACTTCCGTCCACCCGCGGTTCCATCGCACCAGGCCGTCATAGCCGATGGCCGTGTAGATGAAGCTCGCGTCGGGGTTTCCCATGCAGGTGTTCCACGTACCGCCGTAGCTGCCTGCACGCTCGGTCGGTTCGACCACGAGCGGGCTCGCCGGCATCCGGTCCTTCCTCGGCGGGAGCTTGCCCGCCTTCACCTGCTCGGTCAGGCTCGGCGCCTCCGGCAGCCGTGGACCGGAGGAGTCAGAGTCAGCCTTGCTCCTGTCGTTCGATGAAGGATCGGTGGAGAGCAGGTCGCAGCCCGTGGCCGAGAGCCCGAGGAGAGTTCCGGCGCCAGCGGAGCGAAGTACTCCTCGCCTGCTGAGCTGTGGGTGGGGAGATTCCATCGACTCATCCCATCCGCGCGTGTGAGAACTGGACAGTGCCGTCGATCATCGAGCCAGCCAGCAAATCACGGACGGGGAACGTGTGCGGCAGATCCTGGCCGCTACCGGCCGTCGTGTCCGTACCGGACAGCACGGGCAGCACGTGTATCACGTGGTGGACCAGTCGTGGATGAGTTGAAGGAGTCGGCGGGTGAGGCGGTCTCGCTCCTCCTGGGTGAGAGAGGCGGCGAAGTGTGGCCAAGCGAATAGCAGAATCTCGATCTCTGCTGCGACCAGTGCGCGGTGAAACAGAGCGGGATCGACTTCGCGATGTGCGACGTACTCGCGCAGCATGGCCTCGTACGGCAACTCGGCGCCATCGGCATTGGCGCGTGACCAAAGGAACGCCAGCTCGCTGGCAGGACATCCGACTCCTGCTACCTGCCAGTCGGCCCACACGATCTGCTCGCCTTCGCGCAGGAGGTTGTCGACGTGGCAGTCGCCGTGGCCGAAGCAGTCCGGTATGGCCCGGAGGGCTTCCACGAGCTGGTCTGGTTCGTCGAGAAGCGGTCGTACGCTGTCGGCGGCGCCCGTGGTGGGCCAGTAGGCCTCAGCAACGTCGATGGGTGGTAGGTAGGGAAGCTTCCGGTGCACCGGTGGATCGATCCAGGGATCCTCGCCGGGCGGCGGGATCGAGTGAATGGCCGCTAGTTGCCGTGCAACCTCTAGCCATGCTGGCCGGTCCCACTCCGGTGCAGGTCGCGCAGAACCGTGAGCAGACAGCAGCAGGGCGGTGAAGTGATCGTTGTCGGCGTACCGGAGCAGGCTGGGTGTCGTGACAGGTACCTGGTCGGCCAGCGTCTGATAGAAGGTGAGTTCTCGCCGGGCATTGTTCTGCCATTCGCCGGCGGCGGTCACCTTCAGCACCGCAGCGTCTCCGTCGATCTGCACGCGATACACCCCGGAGCCGGACGCGCCGCCCGCCAGGTCAATGCGCTTGGCACCCAGCTCCAATCCCACAGATCGCATGACGCGGGCAAGCTCATCGTCGAGCATTCCACACTCCCATCGGTGCCAGTCAGCTACAGCGCCGCCATTGGTGACGACTACTCACGCGTTGTCAGGCCGGTGGTGTCTCGGTGGACCTCGTACCTGAGCCAGATCACCACAGGTCCACAGCTGAACGGGACCTGGCCCCATCTCGATCCACTCCCTCTCAACCGCCGATGACCTCGACACGGCGGCAGACGCGACGCCGGCGACGGGCCGTGCTTACTCGCCCTTGGCTACTGGCGTGTGCATACGGATGGGACGACCTCGCGCAGGGCGGCTGGCAGGGGAGTCGCATGGATGACATGCAGGCTGGTGACCGCACGGGTGAGGACGACGTACAGCCGATGAAGGCCGCGCGGCTCCGCCTCGACGATCCGCGACGGTTCGGCCACCACCACGGTGTCGAACTCCAATCCCTTGGCGAGCGGGGCGGGGACGCACACCAGCCGTGACATCTCCATGGCATCCTCGGTCGCTCCGAGGAGAGCGGGCGCGAGCCCGGCGGCGAGGAGTCCTTCGTACAGTGTCACGACGTCGGCGTCCGCGGCGATCACCGCGACCGACCCCTCGCCGTCGAGCGCCTTGTGGCTCGTCGCCACGAGCGTGTCGAGGAAGTCGTGGTCGTCGGTCTCGACGATGTGGAGTGCGCCCGGAAGCTCACGGACGCCTCTCGGCTGGCCGAGTGTCGGCGCGATGAGGGGGAGCAGTCGGGCGGCGAAGTCGATGATCTGTGCCGGCACCCGGAAGCCGCGGTCGAGTTCGGTCAGTCGGGCGTCCGGCATGTCGAGGTGCTGGAAGACCTGTGGCCACGAGCCGACCGCCCAAGGTGTCGTGGCCTGGGCGAGATCGCCGAGCACGGTGGCCGACCCTGACCGGCACCGCCGGCGGAGTGCACGAAGCTGCATCGCCGACAGGTCCTGCGCTTCGTCGACGACGAGGTGACTGAGGGAGCCGGTACGCCGTTCGATGAGGTCGGCGAGCTCGTCCAGGAGCACGGCGTCGGCATCGGACCACCTGGCCGACTTCCACGAGCGTGCGGGCTTGGGCCAGAGGAGGGTGGCCTGCTCGTCCGGTGTGAGATCGTTTCCAGCGGCCGAGGCCAGGAAGTCGGCGTCGGAGAGCAGCCGGAACAACACCTGCTCCGGAACGACCCTCGGCCAGATCTCGTCGATGAGCTGCTTGACCGGCTTCGACCTGGCGACGGCGTTCTGCACCCGGTCGTCGGGCGACTCACCGCGCTGCTCCATCCGGACCAGGACGGCGTGCGCGATTCGCTGGGCGAGCGCATTCCTGGCGAAGGCGTAGCGGGTCGAGCCACGCAGCGCGGCCACGATCTCCTGGACCTCGAAGTCGGGTACCCGGTAGCGGCGGGAACCCTTGGCGTACAGGATTCCCTCCGTCGGCGTACCGACCTGTGACCACAACGCCCGGTGCAGCACGGTCGCCATCCGGGCATCGGCCTTGATCGCCGCGACGCGCGAGTCGTCTCGTGCGACATCGTCTGCCAGCCCGAGCACCTCGTCGACCGTGGCCTGTTTGACGTCGACCTCGCCGAGCGCGGGAAGCACCTTGCGGATGTAGGAGAGGAACGAGCGGTTCGGCCCGACGATGAGGACACCGCCGCCGTGGGCGAGGCGTTCCCTTTCGGTGTAGAGAAGGTACGCGATGCGGTGCAGGCCGACCGCGGTCTTGCCGGTGCCCGGAGCGCCTTGTACGCAAAGGGAAGGCTGCAACGGCGCCCGGACGAGATCGTCCTGCTCGGGCTGGATGGTGGCCACGATGTCGCGCATCGGCCCGGTGCGTGGTCGTTCGATCTCGGCACGCAGGAACGCATCGGTGGGGGTGACCGCCACCGCCTCGTCGAGGAGCTCGTCGTCGAAGGCAGTCAGCTCCGCGGAGTCGGAGTAGCCGTAACGGCGCCGCCGCCGGACGAGTTGCCGGTCACTGCGGGTCGCCCGATAGAACGGAACGGAGACCGGTGCCCGCCAGTCGATGACGAGCGGCGTGCCGAGTTCGTCATGCACATGTCGGCGGCCGATGTAGACCTGCTCCATCTCCTCGACGGCGCCGGACTCGTAGTCCAGGCGGCCGAAGAACAACGGCACATCAGGCAGGTCGACAAGGGCCTGTACCCGGAGCCAGTGGGCCCGTTGGTTGGATTCGTTGGTGAAACGTTCGTCATTGTCCTCACCGCCGATCAGCGGTATTTCGCGGTGAAGGACGTCGTGATGCATGCGGGCGAGCGCGGCGCGTGCGGTGGCGAGAAAGGCGCGCTCGGTGTCGAGTTCTGGATCTTCGGCGTGATGGGACAGGGGTTCGACGGATTCGACCATGGGAAGAGTCGCCCTCGGCTCGTGAATCGGCGGGGAACATCGGATTGGCGGCAATCAGCAGGGTCCCGCCCCGGACGAGCGATCCGGTTCGTTGCGATCCTTTGAAGTGGTGCGTAGGAAAGCCACCCAAAAAACGGCCCAGGGAGAGTATCAAGATCGATAGTTGGCCGCCACCGAATTTCCCGGGCCTGCCTGTCGACCCGACTCTCGGGACGTTCTCACTTCTTCCGGAACACCTTCAGGGCGATCGCCGCCACGATCAGGATGGCGATGATCGCGATGATCAGCTGAGGGGTCTCCATTGTCGACCTCCAGGTCGGCGCTCGGCGGTGGGGGCCGGCTCATCGTGCGCCCGGCCCGGTGCGGACAGTTCGGTGCGGACAGCTCAGTGTGTTCGGCTCGGTGCGTTCGGCTTTGCGCGTACGGCCCTCCTCATGCCCGCCAGCCGGCCGCGTCTCACCCAGCGTGTCCGGCCGGGCCGCGTGATGGCCGTTTGTGGACCGGCGAAGCCGTGGCCACCGGCGGAAGAGAGGTTCTACGATGCGAAAACCCACTTCCACGGGATCGGCCCGTGATCGGCAGGAATGAGGACCATCCATGAGCTCCGCGACCGGTGGTGGCGACTCTTCATCCATCGCCATCGTTCTCGACCCGTCCGATCCGCTGGCGACCGAGCCGCCCGTGCGGTGGGCGGTCAGCCACCTGGCCGACGTCCTGGCCGGCGCGGGCGTCACCGTGCGTACCGACGCGGACTCCGAAGCCGACCTGGTGGTCAACGTCGCCGGCGCCGGTGACACCGGTCAGTCTGCGGGCCCGGAGGCCTTCGCGCTCAGTCGGCCGGACGGAGGCGAAGGCCGGGTGGGGGTGGCTGGTGCGGATGCGCGTGGCCTTGCGTACGGCGTGCTCGAACTCGCCGACCGTGCCCGTTTCACTGGCGACGTTCTCGGCGAACTCCGCGCCACGACGCCGGAATCCCAGCAGGCGGCGACGCCGGTCCGGAGCATTCTGCGCACCTTCACCAGTGACGTCGAGGACAAGCCCTGGTTCTACGACCGGGAATTCTGGACCGACTACCTCACCGAACTCGCCGTCAACCGGGTCAACCGGTTCCAGCTGGCGCTCGGCATGCAGTACAACTACGGCCACCATCCCGCGACCGACAACTACTTCTGCTTCCCGTATCCGTTCCTGCTCGACGTTCCCGGATTCGACGTACGCGCCGGCAACGTGCCCGACGACGAACGTGACCGCAATCTCGAGACGCTTCGGTTCATCAGTGACGAGACGAAACGCCGTGGAATGCACTTCCAGCTCGGGCTCTGGAACCATGCCTTTGACCACGGCGAAGGATCGGACCCGCTCTACCCGGTCACCGGAGTGACACCGCAGAACCACGCCACCTACAGCGCGGCGGCACTGAGCCAGTTGCTGAACGAATGTCCGTCCATCGACGGCCTGACCATGCGGGTCCACTACGAAGGGGGAATCCCCGAGCCGAACCACGAGGAGTTCTGGCAGACCGTCATGACTGCCGTCGGCGAGGTCGGACGTCCGATCGAGCTCGACATGCACGCGAAGGGTGTGGACCAGGCGCTCGTCGACATCGCGCAGGGAACGGGCCTTCCGGTGATCGTGTCCGCGAAGTACTGGGCCGAACACCAGGGGCTTCCCTATCACCAGACGACAATTCGCGAACGCGAACGGGCCACCAAGGAAGCCGGCAGTGGGCTGATGGCCATCACCGCGTTCCAGCGGCGCTTCACCCGGTACGGATATGGCGACTTCCTCCGCGAGGGCAGCGATCTCGGGTTGTTGTTCAGGATCTGGCCCGGCACCCAGAAGGTGTTGTTGTGGGGCGATCCTGAGTTGGCCGCCGGTTATGGGCGGCTCGGCACGTTCGCCGGCGCGCGAGGCATCGAGCTGTGTGAACCACTGACCTTCAAAGGGCGCAAGAACACCGGGGAGGAGGGTGGGCGGGATCCGTACGCCGACGGAAGTCTGCGCATGGGCCGGGACGTGTGGAAGAAGTACCTCTACACCTACCGCCTGTGGGGACGGCTGCTCTACAACCCCGACGCCCAGCCGGACGAATGGCGCCGGTTCCTTCGTGCGGAGTACGGAAACGCGGCCGGCGCGGTCGAGCAGGCACTCGCACCAGCCAGCCGGGTGCTCCCGCTCGTCACAGTCGTCCACGGCCTCGGTGCCTCCAACAACGGTTACTGGCCGGAGATCTATCTCAACATGCCGATCGCCGGCGGACCGAATGCCGACCACTACGAGCGGGACACGGCGAAACCGCCGACATTCGGTGGTGTCAGTGCGTTCGACCCGAGCATGTTCTACCGGGTGGACGAGTACGCCGACGACGCGATCGCCGGCCGGCGGGACGGACGCTACACACCGCTCGACGTCGCTGAGTGGCTGGACGGCCTCGCCGACGAGGCCGAACGGAATCTCGCCACGGCGACCGGTCAGGCCGCGGATCCGGACGCGCCGGTATTCCGCCGGCTGGCGGTCGACGTGAAGGTGCAGGCCGGGCTCGGCCGGTTCTTCGCCGGAAAGTCCCGAGCGGGTGTGGCCTACTCCCTCTACGAACGCACCCGAGATGCGCAGCACCTAGGGGACGCGGTGGCCGCCTACCGTCAGGCGCGCGACGTCTGGGCGGGCATCGTCGAGGAGACGCGCGAGGTCTACCGGCCGGACCTCACCTTCGGCGACCTGCGGTCAGAACACGGCCACTGGGCCGACCGGCTGCCGGCCATCGAGGAGGACCTCGCCAACCTCGAGCGGCTTCACGAAACCGCCAGGGCCGAGAAGAACACGCCTGTCAAGGCGAACCTGACGGTGCCGCGAAGTGCCCGACCGCGCTTCACCCACCCGGCACCGGCCGGGTTCTCCCGTGGCGAGGACATCGCGATCGATCTCGTCCCGAGTGAGGCGTCGTTCGACGGCCACGTGGTCTGCCATTACCGCCATGTCAACCAGGGCGAGGACTTCGAGACCGCGGAGATGCGCTGGAACGGTGCGCGCTATCAGGTAACCGTCCCAGGTTCCTACACCGACTCCGACTTCGCGCTCATGTACTACTTCACCATCCACGACGCGGGCGGTGACGCCTGGATCTCCCCGGGTCTCGAGGATTCGCTGGCCAGGCAGCCCTATCACCTGCTGCGACAGAGGATCCACTGAGATGCCCAACGAACGAGCCGACGTCGCTCACGTCCTCGACGATCCACCGCCGCTGCACCGCAAGCTGCTGGACTACGGTGAACGCCCCTACTGGTCGGCCGATGGAACCAGGATCGCCTTCATCGAGACCAACTACGGAGACGTCTGCGAACTCGACGTCGACTCGGGGCAGGTACGAAACCTCACCAAGGGTCTTGGTGAGCATCACGCCTTCCTCCGCGTCCTGATCCTGTCCAACGGGGACTATCTGCTGATCGGCCCACGGCAGTTCACAGATCGCGACACCAGTCGGCATGTCGAGTCCGAGCTGTGGGTGCTGGACAAGAACGCGAGTCGGCCGCCGAAGCCGCTCGGTCGCCGCATCTTCGAAGGCTGCGGCGTCTCGACGAACAGTCCGCTGATCACCTACGCCGTCACCGGGAGGAACGATCCCGGCCTGGGTGATCCGGACGTCTCCGAGTGTCACGTCACCGAGATCGCCTACGGCGACGACGGTCCGGAGCTCGGCGAGGACCGGGTGTTCTACCGGACCAGGCGCGGGCTGCGCCCGGAACCACAGGACTTCCGCCACGATGACACCGAGGTGGTGTTCGCCGAGTACGTCAGAGTCGCCGGCGATGTGCGCCCGCGCTGCGTGGTCAAGGGCTGCCGGCTCGACACCGGCGAGTTCACCACCTACATCGACGAGCCGATGGTGCACAACGAGTGCGAGGGAATCTTTCCCGACCACGAGTACATCTGTCTCGAGTCCTCCTGCGACACCGACTGGCCGATGTTCCCACCGAGAGACCTGTGGAAGCTCAAGCTCGACGGTTCCCAACAGCGGGTACGGATGACCTCCATGCCCGGCGACCACACGTGGAAGGCGACGAACTCCAACGTGAGCCCGGACGGCAGGTGGCTCGCGTTCATGGTGGGCCTTCGTGCGGACGAGGCGGGGTTCGGCCGTGGTCTCGGCCTGTTGGATCTGGACGCCTGGGAACGCACGCCGGACGCCGAGCGGTGGGAGACGCCGGCGGACCGGGCGCGGGAGAACGCGGCGAAGTTGCTGAACTCCACCTCCGGCAAGCCCTGAATCCGATCAACGTCTTCGGAGTGTGTCTCCCGACGAGCAAGGAGTTTCGCATGCCTTCCCACGCGGCCACGTCAGTCACCGGTCCCTCGGTTCCCCGCAGTGAGGAGGTGCTGACCCCGGAGGCGCTGGCGTTCGTCGGCGCTCTCCAGCAGCGTTTCGGTGCGCGCCGGGAAGAACTTCTCGCGCGCCGCAGGCAACGCCGGGACGAGGTGGCAAAGACCGGGACTCTCGACTTTCTCCCGGACACGAAGGAGATCCGCGACGATCCGGCCTGGCAGGTGGCGCCCGCGCCGAAGGACCTGCGCGACCGCCGGGTCGAGATCACCGGGCCGACGGAACGCAAGATGACCATCAACGCGCTCAATGCCGGCGCGCAGGTGTGGCTCGCGGATCTGGAGGACTCGAACACCCCGCACTGGTCCAACGTGGTGAGCGGGCAGGTCAATCTCGCCGATGCGGTCCGGCGACGCATCGCGTTCGAGGGACCCGACGGGAGACAGTACGCATTACGCGAGGACGGCGAGCTCGCGACCATCGTCGTACGACCGCGTGGCTGGCATCTTGACGAGCGGCACCTCACCTTCGACGGTCAGCCGGCGACGGGTGCGCTGGTGGACTTCGGGCTGTACTTCTTCCACAACGCGCACGAGTTGCTGGCGCGAGACAGCGGACCGTACTTCTATCTGCCCAAGCTGGAGAGCCACCTCGAAGCCCGGTTGTGGGCCGACGTGTTCGCCGTCGCGGAGGAACTGCTGGGAATCGAGCACGGCACCATCCGGGCGACGGTGTTGATAGAGACGATTCCCGCGGCGTTCGAGATGGAGGAGATCCTCTATGAGCTCCGACACTACGCGTCCGGGTTGAACGCCGGTCGGTGGGACTATCTGTTCAGCCTCATCAAGTATTTCCGTGACGCCGGGCAAGAGTTCGTTCTCCCCGACCGGAACGCGGTGACGATGACGACTCCGTTCATGCGTGCGTACACCGAGTTGCTGGTGGCGACCTGCCACCGGCGTGGTGCGTTCGCCATGGGAGGAATGGCAGCTTTCATCCCCAACCGGCGCGATCCGGAAATCAACGAACAGGCCCTGGGCAAGGTCCGCGCGGACAAGGAGCGAGAAGCCGATGACGGCTTCGACGGATCCTGGGTGGCGCATCCGGACCTGGTGCCGATATGTAAGGACGTGTTCGACCGGCAGTTGGGGAGTCGGGAAAACCAACTCGACCGGCGTCGTGACGACGTGGAGGTAGCGGCGGCGGACCTCCTCGATGTGGGGTCGACGCCCGGGACCCCCACTGAGGCAGGGCTTGCGAACAATGTCGCCGTGGCGCTGCGGTATCTCGCCTCGTGGTTGGGCGGCAACGGAGCCGTCGCCATCTTCAACCTGATGGAGGACGCCGCGACGGCCGAGATCTCCCGCTCCCAGATCTGGCAGTGGATCCACCACGCGACACCACTGGACAATGGGCAGGTCGTCACGGCCGAGCTCGTCCGGCGGGTGGCAGACGACGAGTGTGCCCACCTACGCGAAGAGATAGGCGAAGAGAATTTCCATCGCAGTAATTTCTCGCCTGCCCGCGAGCTCTTCGAAAAGGTCGCTCTGGCGCCGAGCTACGCCGACTTCCTGACGATTCCGGCGTACGAACTCATTGACGAATCCCGTCCCTAGGGCGACTGTTGGTCAAGCCGTTCGGGGGCCCGAATCCGGCCAGAAAAAGTCCCCCTGTGTTCATTGACCTCACGATTTCCGACTCGTACCCTCAGCGGTACCCCAGTTCCGCAATACGGAGCATCTCTTCCACTGAGAAGAGTGGCCATCGAGAAGGGATGGACCATTCAGGAGTGGTGGCCATGCTCATCCACCGCTCCGCCTTCGTCCGGCGACGCCGATCGCGTGGCCGCCCCGTCGAGTCACCTCGACCATCCCACCCCCACCCCGAGTCCCACGGTGTAAGGGACCTACGCAACACCCCGAAGCAGGAGAGATGAGCAGCATGAGACGGGCCATATCACGCAAGCAGTTCCTGACACTAGGTGCATCGGTTGTGGGCGCGAGCTTCCTTTCCAGTTGCAGCGCGCTGTCGATGGACCCCGATACCAAGGACGGGAACGGTCAGGGCGGGGGCAAGGGCGGGGGAACGAAGGGCAAGGAGGCGCCGAGCCTGGCGGCCAAGGTCAAGGCAGGCGACCTGCCGCCGGTCGCCGAACGGTTGCCGAAGACTCCGCGGGTCATCGAACCCCTCGACCAGATCGGCACCTACGGTGGCACCTGGCGTACGGTCGACGCCAGCACCGACCCCAGTTGGCCGTGGATGACGGTGTGCCACGACCACCTCATCACCTGGGACCCGACCTGGAGTGAGATCATCCCGAACGTCGCCGAGTCCTTCGAGGTCAACGGTGGCGGCGCGGAGTACATCTTCAAGCTGCGCGAGGGGATGAAGTGGTCCGACGGTGAGCCCTTCACCGCCGACGATCTGGTCTTCTGGTACGAACACATCTTCTCCAACGAGAAGATCACGCCTGTGCCGCCGTCGCAGCTCGCCATCAACGGAAAGCCACTCGTGGTGGAGAAGCAGGATGACGTCACGGTGGCGTTCACCTTCGCGCAGCCCAACGCCTTGTTTCTCGACAACCTCGCGATCCACGGCCCGCCGTTCCGGTTGCTGCCCCAGCACTACCTCGAGCAGTTCCACCCGGAGTTCACCTCCGGCCTGCCCGACAACTGGAACGAGACGTTCCTGGAGCGGATCGACGAGCTCAACAACATCGACCTTCCGGTACTTACCGGATGGATTCCGAAGAACCCCCATGGCGACGGCGATCGGCAGGCGTGGGAGCGCAACCCGTACTACTGGAAGGTTGATCCCGACGGAAGCCAGCTGCCGTACCTCGACAGCGTGGTCTTCACCTTCTTCCAGGACCAGGGCCCGTTGATCCTGCAGGCGGCCAATGGTGACGTCGACCTCTACCAGCGGTCGGAGGTGACGACTCCGAAGAACCGACCCGTGCTGGCGCGCGGCCAGGAGGCCGGCGACTACCGACTGGTCGACATCAACGATGGCAACCAGAACACCATGGGAATCTGCCTGAACCTCACCCACGAGAATCCGGCCAAGCGGCGGATGTACCAGAACAAGGACTTCCGCATCGGGCTGTCGCACGCCATCAACCGCCAGCAGATCATCGACCTGGTGCACCTGGAGCAGGGCGAGCCGTGGCAGACGGCGCCGCGCCCGGAGCTGCCGTTCTACGACGCCAAGGAGATGGGCAAGCAGTACACCGAGTTCGATCTGGCCCGCGCGAGACAGCACCTGGAGAAGGCAGGCGTCGGTGAGGTCGACGGCCAGGGTCGGCGGCTCGGCCTGGACGGGCGACCGATCATCATCACGGTGCTGAACCAGAGCAGATATCCGCTGATGGTCGACGCGTTGGAGTTCATCAAGCCCACCTGGGAAGAGGTCGGTATCGAACTCCGCATCGACAACGTCGCAGCGGAGCTGGTCAGCACCCGGCTGGAGGCCAACCAGTACGACTGCACTCCCGACTCCGGCGAGCTCGGCTATCTCGACCTGGTGGCAGATCCGCGTTGGTTCTTCGCCACCGGCGGATCGTCCTATGCGCGCCTCTGGTCACAGTGGTACGAGGGTGGAAGCCCCAAGGAGGCGCCACCACCGGCGATGCAACGGCAGGCCAAGATCTATCGGGAGCAGGTCGTCGGGAACGCCGATCGCGAGGCGCAGTACGAAGGCATGCGGCAGGTCATCGAGATCGCCAAGGAGGAGTTCTGGACCATGGGGATCAGCCTTCCGCCCAAGGCGTACGCGGTGGTCACCAACCGCCTGAAGAACGTGCCGGGTGACGACAAGATGTGGCTCGCCTTCAAGTGCCCGTATCCCGCCGTGACGAATCCCAGTCAGTACTACATCGACGAAGGCTGACCAGGAGATGCTCAGTTTCATCGTACGCCGGGTGGCGTACATGATTCCGACGGTGTTCCTCATCTCCGTCGTCGCCTTTCTCATCATCTCGTTGCCACCAGGGGACTACCTCACGACCCTGGTGGCACAGATGCGGGCGCAGGGAATCGAGATGGACCAGGGTCAGCTGGCAGCCCTGCAACAGCGTTACGGCCTGGGCGAACCGATCTACGTGCAGTACTTCAAGTGGATATCGGCGATCCTCACCGATCTCGACTTCGGCCAGTCGTTCCAGTACAACCGGCCGGTCGCCGACCTGCTGGCACAGCGCCTCCCGCTGACCATCGTGATGGCTGGGACGACGCTGATGTTCACCTGGATCATCGCCTTCCCGGTGGGGCTGTACTCCGCGGTCCGGCAGTACTCGATCGGCGACTACCTCTTCACCACGATCGGGTTTCTCGGACTCGCGGTGCCGAACTTCCTCATCGCTTTGGTGTTGATGTACATGGGATACCGGTTCTTCGGCCTCAGCGTCGGTGGGCTGTTCTCGCCGACGTACGCGGATGCGGGGTGGAACCTCGGCAAGGTCGTGGACCTGCTCGGCCATCTGTGGGTGCCGATCGTCGTCCTCGGAACCGCCGGGACGGCGGGGCTGATTCGCATTCTCCGCAACAACCTGCTCGACGAGCTTCGCAAGCCGTACGTCGTCGCGGCGCGGGCGCGCGGAATTCCTGAGCGGAAGGTGATCCTCAAGTATCCGCTGCGGATCGCGATGAACCCGTTCATCTCCACGATCGGCTGGATCCTGCCGGTCCTCGTATCCGGTGAGGTGATCGTTGCCCAGGTGCTGTCCCTGCCGACGACCGGCCCGTTGTTGCTGAGCTCGCTGCTCAGCCAGGACATGTACCTTGCCGGGTCACTCATCCTGATCGTGAGTGTGCTCACCGTCATCGGCACGTTGTTGTCCGATATCGCTCTGGCGTGGCTCGATCCCCGAGTCCGGCTGCGCGGAATGTAGCGGCGGGAAGGCGAAGCATGGCAGGGGTGACGGGACAGGTGCCGACCAGGCAGGTCGCCACGCCCGATGGTACGTCCGGTCCGAGCGCCGGCACTGACCGCGCGCGAGAGGAGGACTACTCGGCGAGCCAGGCGAAACTCGTCTGGCGTGCGTTCAAACGCCACAAGCTGGCGATGATCGGTGCCGTGGCGGCGATCATCCTGTACCTCGTCGCACTCTTCGCAGAGTTCGTCGCGCCGTACTCCACCGGAAAGTTCCACGAGGAGTATCCCTTCGCGCCGCCGCAGATGCTGCACGTGCTAGACACGAGCGGCGACGGCTGGGACTTCGGACTTTATGTCCACGGCTATACGTCTTCGCGGGACCCCGAGACGTTCGAGAACGTCTACACGATCGACGAGTCGAAGAAGATTCCCGTCCGGCTGTTCGACACCTCGACCGACGAGTATCGGATGTGGGGGCTGATCCCGACCAACCTGCACCTGATCGGTCCGGTGGACGACAAGCAACCGATGTACCTTCTCGGCTCGGACCGTAGTGGCCGGGACCTGTTGTCCCGTCTGGTCCATGGCACGAGGGTGTCGATGACGATCGGGCTCATCGGCGTCACCATGGCGTTCCTGCTCGGCGTCGTGCTCGGCGGGATCTCCGGCTATTTCGGCGGCAAGACCGACACGTTGATCCAACGCATGGTGGAGTTCTTCATGTCGATTCCCACGCTGCCGCTGTGGCTGGGGCTTGCCGCGGCGGTGCCTGGCGGCTGGGGACCACTGAAGCGGTACTTCGCGATCACGGTGATCCTCGCGACGTTCGCCTGGACCGACCTCGCCCGCGTCACCCGAGGCAGGTTCATGTCCTTGCGGGTCGAGGAGTTCATCACGTCGGCCCATCTGGACGGCAATCGCCCACGCCGGTTGATCTTCCGGCACATGTTGCCGTCGTTCACCAGCCACCTGATCGCGTCGTTGACCCTCTCGATTCCGGGCATGATTCTTGCCGAGACGGCCCTGTCGTTCCTGGGCCTGGGTCTGCAGGCGCCCGTCGTCAGCTGGGGTGTCCTCCTGCAGGACGCGCAGAACGTCCAGGTGATCGCCAACGCGCCATGGTTGATGCTGCCGGGCGTGGCCGTGGTGATCGCGGTGCTCTCGCTCAACTTCGTCGGCGACGGTCTGCGTGATGCAGCAGACCCGTACAGTCAGTAGGAGATCGATGCCACGTTCAGACGGTCTACTCGTGATCGAGGGACTGAAGACGCACTTCTTCACCGACGACGGTGTGGTCCGTGCTGTCGATGGTGTCGACCTCAACCTGCCTGAGGGCAAGACGGTGTGCGTGGTCGGGGAGTCCGGCTGCGGAAAGAGCATCACTGCCCGGTCGATCCTCGGTCTGGTGGAGTCGCCCGGCCGGGTGGTCGATGGCCACGTCTGGTGGCGTACGGACGGTGCCGGAACGAACGGCGCCGCGGCCGCCGGTGAGGATCGCGTCGACCTGGCGGCCTACGACATCCGTGGCGAAAGGATGCGGAAGATTCGCGGCAACGAGATCTCGATGGTCTTCCAGGAGCCGATGGCGTCCCTGTCGCCTGTCTACACCGTGGCGAACCAGCTCGTCGAGGCGATCCAGGTACATCTGCCGTTGAGCAAGGAGGATGCCTGGAAACGCGGCATCGGCCTGTTGGAACGCGTCGGCATTCCCCGACCTGAACGGACGATGGGCAGTTATCCCTTCCAGCTCTCTGGTGGCATGTGCCAGCGGGTGATGATCGCCATCGCGTTGGCCTGCGAGCCGAGACTGCTCATCGCCGACGAGCCGACGACGGCGCTCGACGTCACGACCCAGGCGCGCATCATCGACCTGCTGATCGACATCCAGCGCGACACCGGGATGGCGATGATGTTCATCACGCACGACCTGGGTGTGGTCGCCGAGATCGCCGACGAGGTGATCGTGATGTACCTCGGAACCGTGGTGGAGCAAGGCGGCGTTGACGAGATCTTCCATGACCCGAAGCATCCCTACACTCGGGCACTGCTGGACTCCATCCCCACCATGGGTCGCGGGGTGCGGCAACGACTGTCGTCGATCCGCGGGCAGGTGCCTCATCCGCTCGACCGGCCGAGGGGCTGTCCGTTCCAGCCGCGCTGCGACCACGAGGTCCCGGGCCTGTGCGACATGGTCGAACCGCCGACGGTCACGCTCGCCGACGAGCGCCGCGTCCGCTGCGTTCTGCACGATCCTGACCTGCTCCGAAAGCACGAGCTGCGCCAGGGCACGGGAGTCCGGGTGGACGGAGGGGAGGGAGCATGACGACAGCGGCGGAAACCACCGACTCCGTACGTACGGACGACACCGGAGCGTTGCTGCGGGTCGAGAACCTCTCGATGCGCTTTCCCATCAGAGGTCGCGGGCTCTTCGCGCGGACGACGGGCCATGTCCAGGCGGTCAATGACGTCAGCTTCGCGATCCGTCCTGGCGAGGTTCTCGGCCTGGTGGGTGAGTCCGGCTGCGGGAAGACGACGCTGGGAAGGTGCATCGTCCGCAGCTGCCAACCCACCGACGGTCACCTGTACTACCGCAACGATGATGGCAGTGCGGTCGACCTGGCGCCGATGGGCATCCGGCAGCTCCGTGCGTACCAACGAAGGATCCGGGTGATCTTCCAGGACCCGTTCTCCTCGCTCAATCCGCGCATGACGATCCTGCAGATCGTGGGTGATCCGCTCACGGCCAGCGGGGTCGCGCGGGGCTCTGAGGTGGAGGACCGGGTGGCCGAGATCCTGCGCAAGGTCGGCTTGTCACCGTCGCACATGCGCCGTTATCCGCATGCGTTCTCCGGTGGTGAACGTCAGCGGGTCAACATCGCCCGCGCGCTCATCGTCAATCCCCAACTCGTCATCGCCGACGAGGCGGTGTCCGCGCTGGACGTCTCGGTCCGGGCGCAGATCCTCAACCTGCTACGCGATCTGCAGGACGAGTTCGATCTCACGTACCTGTTCATCTCCCACGACATGTCCGTCGTCGAGAGCATCTGCAACCGCGTGGCGGTGATGTACCTCGGAAGGATCGTCGAGGTCGCCACGACCGAGGAGTTGTACGACGATCCGCAGCACCCCTACACCGAGGCTCTGCTGTCGGCGGTGCCGCGCCCGGACCCGCGGCTGCGGGGCAGCGGACGCCGGATCCGGCTGTCGGACAACTTCCCCGACCCCGCCAACCCGCCGAGCGGATGCTTCTTCCACACCCGGTGCCGGTACGCCGACGAGGAACGGTGTACGACGGAGCGACCGGAACTCCGGGTGATCGACGGCCACCACCTCGCGGCCTGCCACCACGCGGAGAAGCTGTCCCTCGCAAGTGCGACGATCCCCGCCGAGGACGCATGACACCCGGCCCGCGCCGCCTGCGTCCCCGAGGCACTCATCGGCGTCCGGTCTCACCTCTGCCCGGAGACATTCTCGCTTGACGCCGCGGTGTGCTTCCTGGTCTGCTTACCCGGCCCGATCAACGACTGGCGTGACGCCACCGAGACTGAAAGGAGACGAGTCATGTTTGTCCGGTTTCGTACCCTCGCTCCGAAAGGTCTCTCAGGTTGGCATTCGCACGTTCGTTCCGGTGCGCGCACTGCGGGGTAGACGTCTCGCTCGACGCGCCCGGCACCTCCCATCGCAATCACTGTCCGAGTTGTCTGTGGTCCCGGCACCTTGATCGCAACGTGCCGGGTGACCGGAAGACCGACTGCGCCGGCGGGATGGAACCCATCGCGGTCACCGTGCGCGGCAAGGGTCGGTGGGTCCTCATCCACCGCTGTACGAACTGCGGGCGGCTCCGGCTCAACAAGACCGCCGGCGATGACAATCCGCTGCTCCTCGTCCGACTGGCCGCATTGCCGTTGACGATGCCGCCGTTCCCGTTCCAGCGACTGCAGGACGAGTAGAGCGGCGACGGGTAGCTGGCCTCAGGGCGAGTGGTGAACAGGGGCGGGAGCTCCGGCGCTGGTCGGAAAACGGCTGGCGGCGTACCCCTGCCCGGCTTGTACCGTGCGGGGGTGGCAGAAGACGGCGAGATCCTCCAGGACCGCTCCGACCGGCCGGTGGTCCGGGTCGGCTCGACTGTCCGCCATCCCCTGCAGCCATGGACTCCCGCCGTCCATGCGCTGCTCGGCTACCTGTGTGACGCCGGGTTTGCGTACGCCCCGCACGTGGTCGGCATCGAAGGCGACGTGGACATCCTCACCTACATCGAGGGCGAGTCGGGCCCGGACGGCTGGGCGAAGGTCGTCGACGAGGGCGGTCTGCGGGCGGCGGCGCGGCTGCTTCGGGAGTACCACGACGTCGTGGCGGCATGGCGGCCGGACGTCGAGCCGGTCTGGTTCACCGGGCAGCGGGGGACCGGCGGGCCGGGCGAGGTGGTCTGCCACGGGGACTTCGGGCCGTGGAACATCGTCTGGCAGGGAGTCCAGCCGGTTGGCCTGCTCGACTGGGAGTACGCCAACCTCGCGTCGCCCCGGCAGGACGTCGCGTACGCGCTGGAGTACATGGTTCCGTTCCGCGACGACGCCGAATGCCTGCGGTGGTTGCGCTATCCGGAGCCTCCGGACCGGCTGCGGCGCCTCGAGATCTTCGCCGAGGCGTACGGACTGGCATCGACCGAGGGCCTGGTCGATGAGGTGATCGCGGTGCAGCAGGCTGGGCTGGGCACCGTCCAGAGACTCGCGGACGAGGGACACGAGCGCCAGCGGGAGCTGGTGGCCGCCGGCTATCTGGACGAACTGCGGGACCGCATCCGGTGGAGTGAGCAGAATCGCCGCCTCTTTGCGCCCTGACTGTTCGGCTGGCGGCATCTCAGGACCACTCCAGGATGGATGAGGGGTGCCCCTGCTGCGAACCAGCCCGCACCGGCACCTCAGGTGAGGTCGTAGTCAGCGCGCCTGGCGCGACGGGCGCGTGCCCAGTACTCGAAGGAGAAGCCGGGCCAGATCGTCCGGTTGACACCGTCCTCGTCCAGATACCAGCTTCGGCATCCGCCCACACTCCACACCGCCTTGCGGAGTCGCCGGTGCAGGCGTTCGTTCGAACGACGTTGGGCGGACGGCCTGACCTCGATCACGTCCGCCCGGTGCCGCAGCAACAGCCGCAGGCAGCTCATGATGTGCTGGACCTGCGCCTCGATCATGAACACGACCGACGTGTGGCCGAGGCCGGTGTTCGGGCCGAGAAGCATGAAGAAGTTGGGGAATCCGGCGACCGAGATGCCATGGTGCGCCTCGATGCCGCCGGCCCAGGCGTCCTGGATCTTCACGCCGTTCCGGCCGACGATCTGGCGTTCCATCAGGGCAGAGGTGACCTTGAAGCCGGTACCGTAGATGATCGCGTCGACGTCGTACGAATCTCCTTCGTGCGTACGGATTCCCCGCTCGTCGATCTCGGCGATTCCGTCGGTCACGAGATCGGCGTGCGGCCGCGCGAGCGCTGGATAGTAGTCCGACGACAGCAGGATCCGTTTGCAGCCGATCGTGTAGTCGGGCGTGAGTTTCGCCCGCAGGTCCGGGTCGGCGACCTGGCGTTCGAGATGCCGCCGCCCGAGCGCCTCCAGCGGTTCCATCAGCTTGGGGTTCACCGCGAATCCGAGAGCGCGGAGTTCGAGCCCGCCGTAGATCGCCGTACGAAACGCCCGCATCGCCGGCGGAATGCGCCGGAAGAGCGCGCGTCGCTTCGCGGGAATCTCGGTGTCCGGCCGGGGATGGATCCACGGCGGCGTTCGCTGGAAGACGTGCAGCCGGGAAACCTTCTCGGCGATTCGGGGAACGAACTGGACTGCGCTTGCACCGGTCCCGATCACCGCGACCCGCTTGCCGGTCAGGTCGTACGAATCGTCCCAGGCCGACGAGTGGAAGCTCACGCCGCCGAACCGTTCCGCGCCAGGGATGTCGGGATAGGACGGCACGTGCAGCGACCCGACCCCGGACACGACCGCCCTCGGTGTCAGAACCTCGCCGGTCGCGGTCGTGACATGCCAGCGGCGCGTGTCGTCCTGCCATTCCATCGACTCGACATGTACGCCGTAACGAATGTGCGGCGCCACCGCGTACTTCTCCACGCAGCGACGCAGATAGTCCCAGATCTCCTCCCGTGGTGAGAACATCCGCGACCAGTCCGGATTGAGTTCGTAGGAGTACGAATAGAGGTGCGACGGCACGTCGCAGGCACAGCCGGGATAGCCGTTGGCGCGCCAGGTGCCGCCGAGGTCGTCGTCCTTCTCGAGGATGACGAAGCTGTGGATTCCGGCCTTCTTCAGCTGGATCGCCATGCCGATGCCGCCGAACCCGGCACCGATGACCACGATCGCCGGCTGTGTGGTCGATGCGCCGTCGGTCATGGCCTGCGTCCCTTGACGGTGTGTCCGATGGTGGTGGCGACCAGGACGGGATCGTCGCTCATCGGTACGTGGCCACAGCCCGGAAGGTCGACGTGACGGGCCTCGGGGAAGCGCTGTCTGGCGCGGTCGGCCTGCACGTACGGAAGGATCCGGTCCCGGGTCCCCCACGCCACGGTGACCGGGCACTGGAGGGTGCCCGTGACCGCATAACCGCGGCCATGCCGCGCCACCGGCCGGAAGCTCTTCCCGGCACGCATCGCGAGACTGTCGTCGAGGATCGCCGCGGGTGGAAGACGATCCGGCTCGCCGACGAACACCCCGTACGTCCAGCGACGCATCTGCCGCGAGGCGAGAAGGGAGCGTTGCACGGCCACCGGCAGGAAGGTGGTCGCCCGTAACGTGTGGAGCGTGGCCAGCGCCCGGCGGCGTTCCGACGTGGTCCAGAAACCTGCCGGCGCGAGGGCGGTGGCGGACGCGACCCGTCCGGAGATCGCGAGTTCCAGGGCGAGCGCGCCGCCGAGACTGTTACCGGCGACGTGCGGGCGTTTCAGGCCGAGGTCGTCGCAGAACGCCGAGATGGCGGGCGTGAGGTCCTCGCGCCACCGTGGGCCGACCGGTGAGGATTCACCGAACCCGGGCAGGTCGACGGCGATGACGTCGAACTCCCTGGCGAGCAGGTCGATCACCGGGCGCCACCCCTGTCGGCGGTGGCCAAGCCCGTGGAGCAGAACGAGCGGAGCACCGGTTCCTTGCCGTTCGTACGCCAGAGTCACGACGACCGTCTCCTCTCCACCCGTCCCGTCGACGACCACATTCTCACGGAATGGACGACCGGTCACGATCTGCTGGAGGGGCCGACGTTCACGATCGGCGCGGAGACGATGCGGGTCTGGTCCGGACGCCGCTTCAGCGGTGACGGCGCCAGAAGTCGTACGGATGCCGGCCCGGATGGAAGCCGGCGGCCTCCACCATCGCGGCGGCGGAGGAGAACCCGGTCGCGAGCATGGCCGGCTCGTGGGCGTCGCTGCCGAAGGTGACTGCTTCACCGCCGACGTCGTACCACCAGCGAACCACCTGTGCGTGCAGGGGGAGCCGGGTGTTGACCTCGAGGGCCCGTCCCGAGCGAGCCAGAGCGTCGAGCGCGGTCCGAAACTCGTCTTCGAAGGCCGTCGGGTCGAACGGTCCCGCGTCGGCCGGCAAGTACCGGAGGACATAGTCGATGTGGGCCAGGACCTCGAAGGCGTCGGACTGCTCGATGAGGCGGGTCACCTCGGCCAGATAGCCCCAAACGACCTCGGCCACTGGCTGCTCGCGGAAGAGCTGCGAAGGCTCCACGTAGCGGCCGTTGCTCTGCAAGGCGTGCAGGGATCCCAACACCCGGTCGAAGCGGTCGCCGGACAGCAGATCTGCGGCGGCCCGCCGGTGCCAGTGAGCTTCGCCGAGTTCGACACCGGACATGATCCGCAGGTCGGGGAACTTGTCTCGGCAGACTTGCAGGCATGCCAGGTAACCGTCGACGTCGAGACCCGGTGGGCTGAAGAGACCGTCGGCGTCGACGAGTGAGGGCGGTGGAGGCGCCGGATCGTCGGCGGCGACCACCCACGGCGTGAAGTCGGCGTGTTCGGTGAACGCGATCGCGGGAAGACCGATCTCGACGGCCCGGGCGCAGGTCCGTTCCATCGAACCGTTCTCCGCGTCCCAAGACCATTCGCTGTGAACATGGTTGTCCGGTGGTGGCGATGTTCGTCGGCTCATCACGTCCAGTGTGCCGTGCCCTTGCCGTTGGAACGCCAGGGGGCAGCGGCGTCACTGCCTTTCTGGGTCGTGGGGGCGGCACTCGACGGCGAGGTGCCCGGTCGGGAGGTGCCTGGTCGCATGGACCTCGAGCCCGGCCGCGCGGGCGAGCTCGCCGAAATTGGTGAGGCGTCGATCCTTGCCTCCCATCAGGACTGTCTCCGGTATCAGGGCGGCCGACCTTCCTGCGCCGTCGGAAACCCCACCGACGATCAGAACCCGGCCATGGGGGTGTGCCGCTTCGGCGCAGCGCTGCAGGATCGCGACGGCCTCGCGGTCCGGCCAGTCGTTGAGGATGGACATCAGGAGGTAGAGATCGGCCTTGCCAGGCAGCAAATCGAAGAAACTCTGTCCATGTGTGGTAACGCGGTCGGCCACTCCTGCGGACCGGAACGTCGAGTCCGCGCGTGCGACTGTCCTCGGCAGATCGACCAGGCTGGCATGGATGTGTGGATGCGTACGCAGGATTTCCGCGAGCAGCGCGCCTGTGCCTCCGCCGACATCGACCACGGTGCGCACCGAGTCCCAGTCGCCGGTGACCAGGATGTCGGTGTCTGGGGTGCCATGTCCGGCGGGGCCCATGAGATCGTCGAAGCTGGCCGCGACGTCCGGATGGGCGTCCAGGTCCTCCCAGAACGGTCGGCCGAAGACTTCATGGTAGGCGGGCTCTCCGGTGCGTACGGCCTTCAGGAGCGTGCTCCATGCGTGTGCCATCCTGCCGCCGATGCCGTCGAGGTCGAGGAAGAGGTGCGTACCAGGGTCGAGCAGCGCGCGTGCGGTCTCGTTGATCGCGAACCGTCCGGCCGTGGGCTCGTCGAACACGCCCTTGGTGACGAGGTGCGAGAGCACCCGGTAGAGGACGTCGGGATCGCAGCCAGCCGCCGAGGCGAGGTCGTCAATGCCGACGGTCGTATCCATGTCTGCCGCGGCATCTGCGCGCGCCGGCCCGCTGCCGTCGCCCTCGCCGCCTGTCGTCCTGTCAGCCTCTGCGGTGTTGTCTGCGTCTGTGGTCCTGCCTGTCTCTGCGGTGCTCTCTGCGTCCGCGAGGAGTTCAGCGATGCGAAGGGTTGCCACGACCCGAACGCACCACGGCGTGCAGAGGTCGCTGAGGGCTCCGAGGTTTGCCGACATGAGCGCCATCCTGCCGGTGAAGTGGACAACTACCAACCCCTACGTTCGATGTCTTGTGTTGCGTAAGGGTTCTCGGGTTCTGCTGATCCATTCGGGTGGGACATATTCCGGCATGCCGTCGCCGGCTATGCGTACGGTCCAGGCTCCCTGGTGGATGAGGCGGTGGTGAAATGCGCACAGCAAGACGCCGTTCGCGACCGTGGTTTGGCCCGCCTTTCAGCCAGGCGATCACATGGTGGCCCTCACACCATGATGGCGGGCGGTCGCATCCAGGAAAGGCACATCCGCGATCCCGGAGTTCGAGCAGCCGGCGGGTTTTGCCGACGAAGAGCCGGGTGCCGTCGGTGAGTGCTTCTTCGCCGTTGATGGTGCCCCTGACGCTGATCTTCGCATCGCAGGCCATCCGTTGGGCGGTGCGCGCCGAGATGGGGGTGCCGGTGCGGAGCAGGGTGGCGTAGCCGGTGCCATTGGCGAGGTCGTTGCTGTCGATGCGGATGACCAGGTGCGGCTTCTCACCAGCGTGGGATGGTGATTCGCCGGAGTTGAGGATCGTTGTGCCGATCTTCGTCAACTCCCCGGGGTGAAAGGTGCGGGCGTGCTCGAGCATGGCGTGTTCGGCGTCGAACCGTGCATCTGGTCCGGCCTCGGATGGTAGGTCCCGCATCGTCTGGGCGATCACGTCGGCGGTGTCGGCGCTGATCCGGCCGGTGTTCATCTCGGTCCGAGTCATCACCAACGATGTGTCGAGATCTCTGGCAAGTTTGACTTTCCGACTGGCCTGGCCGAGACGTATCCGCAGGATGTCGGACAGCCAGCTCGTGGTGGAGGTGGCACCGGCGGTCTTGCCGAGGTCGCGACGATCGGCCTCGCTGATCGCGGCCAGCAGTCCGGCGTCGCACTGGGCGATCAACCCCTGCAGGTCAACCAACAGGTCGATGAGTTCGCCCTCGCCCATCGACCACAACGCCGGCGGCAACTCCTCACCGAGCCGGCTGCGCATGCGCGACACCACCACCGACAACGCATTCGCCTGCTGCGGTGTGGTGCGCGTGGTCCCCGTTTCCATGATCCAACCATAGCCGCGACCACCGACAACCGAGCCGCGAAAGCCCTGTAGAACAAGGGCTGTTCCATGATCATGAAAGGAAGGGCGGCTATACGCCGAGAATCCTTCATGATCTCGATCATGATCACGGGGCGGCGATCTCGCTGGCCGTACAATGCCCGGATGTTCGGGTGAGAGGATGCGGATCGTTGGAACAGAGCGACGGGGCGAGTGTTCGGGCCCGTGGGCGGCAGGCGATTCTCGCCGGCACGATCAATCCCGAGCAGCCGCTCCACGACGGTGGTCGCTGGGGCATCAGTGTGGTCTTCCGCTCCGCTCATCCGGTGATGCAGGTGCTGGCCGACCTGGGGCGCGAGGCCGACGCGGTGGCAGGCGCTGGGCACTGGGCGCACGGACCCGGCGACATCCATTTCACGATTCGCGCGCTCGAACCGCACCGGTCGTGCGTCCCGCGCGACGATCCCCGACTTCGTACGTACGTCCGGGCGTTGGACGAGGCGGCCGAGGACCTCCCTGCACTCCGCATGGTCGTCCGCGGCGTGAGCCCGCACCCAGGTGGCATTGCGGTGGTCGGCTACCCCCGCGACGACACCGCGGACGAGCTCCGTCGACGACTGCGAACGATCCTGGAGCGGTACGCAGTGCCACCGATCGAGACCCGGGTCCGCACGGGTTGGTACGCCCATCTGGTCCACTTCGCCGCGCCCGTTCCCGACACCGGGGCCGTTGTCGCATGGTGCGATGCGCGCAAGGACCTCGAGCTGGGGGAGCTCGAGTTCGGTGCCGCCGAGCTGATCAGCTGGCACCAGCCGGACCGCGCCTGCGGCGTACGTGGCTCGTACCTGCACCGCGCGGTCCTTGCCGGCGGCGGGCATGACTCGCTCCTGCACCGCGCGGACCTGAAAGGCAGCCACGCCACAGGCAACACTCAGCCCTGACGAGCAGCCACCGAGCCGGAGAGTCGCGCCGCCGCCTGCACGGTGTGGTGCAGCAGCATGGCGGTGGTCACCGGTCCGACGCCGCCGGGCACCGGTGTCAGCGCTCCCGCCACCTCGCCCACCGCCTCGGCGTCGACGTCGCCGACGAGCTCACCGTCCGGGGTCGGGTTGGTCCCCACGTCGATCACCACCGCGCCCGGGCGTACGTGCGAGGCGTCGATCAAACCCGGCCACCCCACGGCCGCGACCAGGACGTCGGCCTCCCGGCAGACCGCCGCCAGGTCGCTCGTTCGCGAGTGGCACACGGTCACGGTCGCGTGTTCGGCCAGCAGCAACAGGGCAGTGGGTTTGCCGACGACGGTCGAACGCCCGACCACCACCGCCCGCCGACCGGAGAGGGCGACGCCGGACGAGCGCAGGATCTCCATGACGGCCGCCGCGGTTGCCGGCGCGAACGCCCCGGAGATGCCCGCCGCGACCATGCCGAGCGACGTCGGGTTGGCCCCGTCGACGTCCTTCGCGGCCACGATCGATCCGGCGACCTCCGACAGCGTTGTGCCCGTGGGCAACGGCGTCTGGCAGACCACGCCGTGCACGGAGGGATCCGCGGACAGCTCCGCCAGCCGTCGCGCGATGTCCGGGCCCGACGCCGACACCATCGAGTCGACCTGGCAGTCGACACCCACCCGTTCGCCCGTACGCCGGATCGACCGGACGTACCACGCCGTCCCTTCGTCGTCGGTCGGCACGACGATCGCGAGCGTCGGGACGACCGGCTCGCCCGGCTCGCCCCGAAGCCGCTCGGCCGCGCGGGTCGTTCGTGCGTTGACGGCCGCCGCGATCGCCCTGCCGTCGATGAGAGTGCTCATGCCCCGATCTCCTTGCGTACGGCGTCGACGACGCTACGCCCGGCACTGACCTGCAGACGATGGCGCTCGACCTCCGCTGTCAACCGCGTCTTGACATCGACATCGCGGAGGGACCGCAGGTTGATGTCGGCGTTGACCCCCGCCGACTCCAGGCCGGCCACCGCAGAAGCCGCGGCGACCGCGATGTCGGAGACGACCGAAGGATTGGAACGACCGAGCAGGCTCTCCGCCAGCCCGACCACGCGCGCGGCCGCAGCGGCGATGTCGATGGACACCTCCGTGGCGCGGACGGTCGCGGCCCGGATGGCGGTCGCCCGCGCGGCCTTGTCGGCGTCGGTCACCTTGGGGAGCCGGAACGTCGCCATCAGGGCGTCGAAGGCCTCGGCGTCCTGCGCGACCAGTTCCACGGCGCGGGTCCGCAGCTCGTCCGCCTCGTCGCGCACACGTGTCACGTGCGGGTGGTGTTCGGCGTAGGACTGCCTGCCGATCGTGAGGTTGGCGACCATGGCGACGAGCGCGGCGCCCATGGCGGTGCTCATCGCGGCTGCGGCTCCACCCCCCGGCGCCGGGGCGGCCGATCCGAGGGCGTCGAGCCAGGCACCGATCGTCTCGTCGTGGGTGGGTTTCGTCACGATGATCCCCCAGGTGAGCAGCAGTCGCTCACAGTACCGTCGCCCTCCGCCCCCACCGCATTGGGCCATCGCACGGGAGTCGAGCTAGCCTCCCGTCCATGGCCGATCACGTCGATCACGTCGATCACGGCGACCACGCCGTACGCGGAGGGCAGGAGCCGCCGCCGCGACGTGTCGAACGGGTCGGCGAGACCATCCGCCGCCCGGTCGCTCCCTGGACTCCGGCCGTCCACGCTCTGCTGCGGCATCTGGAGTCGGTCGGGTTTCCCTACAGTCCGCGCGTGCTCGGTTTCGACGAGCAGGGCCGCGAAGTGCTCACGTTCCTCGAAGGCGAGTCCGGTCCCGCCGGCTGGGCCAAGGTCGTGCCCGACTCGGGGTTGCGCGCCGTCGGTCGGCTGCTGCGGGAGTACCACGACGCGGTAGCGGGCTGGCGGCGCGACCCCGACCTGCTGTGGTCGAGCGGCATCCAGGAGCCCGGCGATCCGGACAACCCCGACGAGATCGTCTGCCATGGTGACTTCGGCCCGTACAACCTCGTGTGGCAGGGAGACCGGCCCACCGGCATCCTCGACTGGGACTTCGCCTATCCCGCACCGCAACGCTGCGACATCGTCTACGCCGTCGAATACCTCGCGCCGTTCCGCAGCAATGCCGAGTGCATGAAGTCGCTCGGTTATCCGGAACCACCCAACCGCCCGCATCGCGTCGCCGTCTTCGCCGAGGCCTACGGCCTCACCTCGACCACCGCGCTCGTCGACGACGTCATCCGTACGCAGCAGGAGACGTACGACACCGTACGAAAGCTGGCCGCGGAAGGCTGCGAACCACAGGCGACCTGGGTCCAGCGGGGATATCTGCACCTCCTCCTCCACCGGATCAGGTGGAGCGAACGCCTCCGCAGCCTCTTCGCCGGCTGAAGCCTGGTTCGCCAACCGACTCCCTGGTTCGCCAACCGAAGCCTGGTTCGAAGGCTGGCGTCCCTCCTCGCCGGCGGGGGCGACGCGAGCGGTCGAACTCCGTTTGTCGACGGTGAAGATCGTGGTGCCATAACCTTGATCTCCGCGGCCTGCGTGTTCCCGCCGGCCGGCCCGCGCGGCAAGGGGGAGCATCGTGTCGGAGGAACGCACCCGGGCCCAGATCCGCATCGTCGGGCAATGGCGGCGCGTCCGCATCACCGTTCTGGTCGTCCTGGTGCTGCTGGCTGTGCAGTGGCCCATGCGCAACGCTGTGCTCGACGCCGACCCGGCCTGGGCCGAACGCTGGGGTGCGGGCATCGCCGGCGGAGTTCCCGCCTGCGTCGTACCCGCGCGGTTGTCGTTGCTGGTCGACGTCATGTTCATCTATGCGTACGTCCTCGCCGCCTGGCGAGCCCGCGACTTCATCTGTGTCCGTGCGCCATGGTCGCGCGCGCTGTCAACGGTTGGTGTCGCGGGCGCCGGTCTTGTCTCCCTGGCCGCCGTGCTCGACGTCGCGGAGAACGTCGTCCTGTGGCAGCGGTTCGGCGCGGCGCCGCGGTCGTCGGGCGGCAGTGCGTGCCCGTCGCTCGAGGTGGCCACGCTCAGTCCGGTGATGTGGCTGGCCTGGCTCGCGGGCGTACTCGTCGTCTGCGGTGCGTTCCTCGCCGCCGTGTTGTCGCGCCGGCAGGTCGAGGGCCCCGAGCCGGCCGATCCGCGGCGCCACGACGAGGGCGGACAGATCATCTGCTGTTCCGGTGGCGGAATCCGGTCGGCCGCGTTCTCCCTCGGCGCGCTCCAGCACCTGACTGACATCGGCGAGTACCAGAAGTCCACGTCGGTCATCGGAGTGAGTGGCGGCGGCTACATCGCGGCGGCCTTCCACATCCTGCGTCGCTCCCTCACCGGCCGGCAGGGCGAGCGGACACCGTTCGCCATCGGTACGCCTGAGCTGGCCCGGCTGCGGCGGCACACGAACTACCTGATGCCGTCGGTGTCGGCGGGCGCGCGGGGCATCATGTCGTTGCTGTACGGCGCTGTCGTCAACCTCGTCCTGATCGGTGTCGGCCTTCGCTTGGTGTCCTGGGTCCTCGGCTGGGCGATCGCCGAGGTCGGCGTCGTCAACGGTCTTGGCACGCCGGACGCCGCGGTCGACTTCGCCGACGTCCCGATGTGGTACTGGCTGGGGGCTCTCGGGCCACTCGCGCTGGTCGTCGTCCTGTTTCTCGTCGAGGTCGTGGTGGACCGGTTCCGGGTGCCGCCGGACTGGTTGCGTACGGAAGGACGTGCGTTCGCGCAGGCCCTCACTCTGCCGGGCTTCCTCGCGGCCGGCCTGCTGATCGGCATGCCCATGTTGCTCGTCGCCGCCAACGACTTCGGGCAGAGCCAGGTGAGCGTGCGCTCGAACGGCGGAGCGGGCGGGCCGGACGGCGCGGGTGACGCCGGCCTCATGGCCGACCTGGCGAACGGTGTCGCGACCGGCCTGGCCAATGCCGCCAGCGGCGTCGCCGGGATCGGCGCCGCAGGTGCCGACACGGCGCTGGACTCGCAGTTCGGCTTCGCGACGCTGGCCGCGTTGGGTGCAGCGTTCCTCGCGCTCGCCCGCTCGGCCTGGAAGGGGTTGGAGACGTTCGACGTCGGTGCTGACTCCCGGGCAGGTGCCGAAGCAGATGGCCGTCCTGGCGCCGTGGGCGCGGCTCGTACGGCGGGCACGTTCGGCGTCGGGCTCCGGGACCGGCTCGTGCGGTGGGCGAGGACGACGCTGGTGCCGTGGCTCGGTTCGGCACTCCTGCTGCTCGCGGGTCTCGTGGTGCTGTCACGGTGGACGGCCGGCTATGTCGCCAGCGAGGAGTGGCGGGCGCGCTGGTGGGTGGCCGCCGTGTGCGCCGGGCTCGTCGTGCTGGTGGCTGTGTTCACCGACGCCACGCGGACGTCGTTGCATCCGTACTATCGCGAGCGCCTGTCCACTGCCTACCTCGTACGGCGCACCGGGCCGGACTCGGCAAGTGCGTACGACTATGCGATGCCGATGCCCTACTCCTCCTGGGGTGGCGCCACCGACGGCGGCCCGCAGTTGACGATCGTCGCATCGGCGAATGCGTTCGACCGCGAGTTCATCCCGCCGGACCGGGGGTGTGTGCCGTTCGTCTTCGATCCGGCGTTCACGGGTGTTGCCGGCGACGTGACCCTGCCGAGCGAGGGACTGGAGTCGACCTCGGCGTACGAAGTGCGCGCGGACCATCGCCAGCGGGACGTCACGATCGCGGGTGCCGTCGCCATCAGTGGCGCGGCGTTCGCCCCCCTGACCGGACGCGAGAACGCACGGACCCGGCCCATGCGGCTGCTCTTCGCGGTGGTCAACGCACGGCTGGGTGTGTGGCTGCCCAATCCGTACTGGGGATCGACCTCGAAGCCGTCGGAGTTCGCCCAGAAGTGGATCGACCGCGCGGAGCATGGTCGCGGTGGCGTGATGGCGCGGGTCATCGCGAAGGTCGCCGACCAGGGGGCTCACCTGGCGAGCGTGGCGGACAAGCCTGGTGCCTACCGGTTGTTCAAGGAGGCGGTCGGGCGCACGTCGCTTTATGACCGGCGGCTCTACGTCACCGACGGCGGGCACTACGACAACCTCGGGCTCGTCGAGGCGTTGCGCCGGCGGCCGCGTCGGATCATCGTCATCGACGCATCCCTCGATCCGGAGGACAGCTTCGCCACCGTGGGATCGGCGATCGCGACGGCGCGGATGGACCTCGGTGTGAATGTCAGTTTCGATCCTCGCCAGGTGCAGCGCCATGACGGGGACCGGGTCCAACGCGGCTGGGTTCGTGGGCTGGCCCGTTATCCCGACGGCAGCGAGGCGGAGGTCCTGCTGGTGAAGGCGATGCTCGCGGGCCAACTCTCCTGGGATGTCGAAGCGTACGCGCTGCGCCATGGCGACTTTCCGCTGCGTTCGACGGGCGACCAGATCTACGGCGAGTTCGACTTCGAGGCCTATCGCGCTCTCGGGCACACGTTGACGAAGGACATGTGTGAACGTCTGTGGGCCCCCGAGGTGTCGCCGGAGGTCGCGCCCGAGGTGGCGCCGGCCGACGTCGAGGGAAGAGCCGGTGGCGAAGGAAGAGCCGGTGGCGAGGCCGAGGTCGAGGGCATGGCCGATGCCGTGGGTGAATCGTCAGGTCATCTGACTACCCAGGAGAACGCCGGGCGGGGCCGGTCACCGGTCGCGTGAACGACCGGCACCTGTGGACCCGCACAGGTCCGTGATCGTGCGCATGCGGTCGCCATCGTCGACGGCTTTGCCGAATCGTCACCTGACCCGCCGTCTCGGGTGACCTTCACGCCGCGCTGGTGGACGAGTAACGTGCGCATGCGATGATCACGCTACGGATCCGAGTCACGACAATGGGTGGGGATGTCACATGACGGCGCGCTTACTCACGCGTAGCGGACGTGCACCCGACGTGCGTACGGTCTCCGAAGCCCTCGCCGCGGCAAGCCTCACCACGTTTCTGCAGGTGAACGGGGTATCGGTGGCGGGGGCGGCACTCCCGCTGTTCCGACGCGGGACCACCGGCGACCTCGAGCAGGTCGTCCGCCTGGTCTTCACGCCGCCAGCCGCCGACGTCCGACGCGTCGAGCTGATCCGACCAGATGGTGGGATCGCCGTGTCGTGGACGGGGTCACTGTTCGGTGACGGCGTACTCGACCTGCTCGTAGCTGAGATCAGGTCACCCGCGACCTGGACGGTCGCGGTCACGATCGCCGGTGCGGAGCACCGTGGCACGTTGTCGGTGGCGCCCGGCCGCAAGCTGACCGTGCATCTCGTCCACCACTCCCATCTCGACATCGGATACACCGACACCCAGGGCGCCGTCCTGCGCACTCAGGTCGACTATCTCGACGCCGCGCTCGAGCTTGCGCGCGAGGGCGAGGACACCGATCCGGACACGCGCTTCCGGTGGACGGTCGAGTCGAACCTTCCCGTCCGGACCTGGCTGCGGCATCGGCCACAAGCCACCATCGAGGAGTTCTGCCGGCTCGCCCGGATGGATGTCATCGAGGTCACGGCGATGCCGTTCAACCTGCACACCGAGATGGCGAGCCAGGAGGAACTGGCGAGCCTGCTCCGCACGGCGATCGAGCTTCGTGAGGTCCACGGCATCCCGATCCGGTCGGCGATGCACACCGACGTTCCCGGCGCGACAACCGGCTGGGTGGACGCGCTCGCCGAAGCCGGTGTGCGGTATCTGTCGGCCGCGCACAACTGGGCCGGGCGTTCGGTGCCGTACCTCGTGGACGGGCAGGACCTGACGCGACCGTTCTGGTGGCGTACGCCTGGCGGAGCGCGCCTGCTCACCTGGTTCACCGACAGTGCGCACGGTGCGGCGTACCTGGAAGGAAATCTGGTCGGACTGTCCACTTCCTATACCGACACGCTTGCACTCCTGCCGATGTACCTTCAGGCGCTCGTGACCCGGCCGTTTCCGTTTCCCGACGGCGTTTTCGGGCTCTCCGGCATTCCGGAGAGCGCCGAGATCACGAGACGTCCGCATGAGTTCGACCTGCTCCAGCTTCGCGTCCAGGGACGGCCTTCCGACAATGCCGGGCCCAGCCGAACTCCGGCGGAGATCGCACGACGATGGAACTCCGAATGGACCTATCCGCGACTGGTGTGCGCCACCAACGGTTCCTTTCTCGCCGCCGCCGAAGCCGAGATCGGTGACCAGGTGGCCGAGCACTGCGGTGACTGGGGCGACTGGTGGGCCGACGGTGTGGGTGCGGGAGCCCGCCCGCTCGGCTACAACCGTCGTACGCAGGGAATCGTACGAACGGCCGAAACCGTCCACGTGCTTGCCGATCTGCAGCTGGGAATGCGGCATCCGGTCCGCGAGACCGTCGACTCCATCTATGACAAGGTGGGCCTCTTCGACGAGCACACGTGGGGCGCGGCGAGTCCCTGGCATGACCACGAGGCGGGTGTGGACTCCGGCGGCCTGCAATGGACGCGCAAGCAGGAGTATGCGCACCAGGCCTATGACGAGGCGCTGGACCTGCTGCAGGGTGGAATTCACCGTCTGGGCGCGGGTGTGGGATCCGCGACCTTCACCGACGTTCTCGGCTCGCTGGCGGTCTACAACACGACCGGTCAGCCGCGTACGGACCTGGTGCGGGCATTCGTACCAGAAGGCCAGCTGAGCGGAACCCCTGTCGAGGAAGGGTTTCTGGCCGTCGTCGACACCCGCAAGGACGAACGGGTGCCGGTACGGGTCACGGCCGCGGACGGCCCGGCGACACCGCGTGGGTGGGAGCTGGAGTTCGTGGCGCGCGAGGTCCCCTCGCTGGGATGGGTACGTTTCGACCTCGTGGCCACCGGTGAGCCGTCCGATGACGCCGTCACCGAGACTGCCACCGGCAGCGGCAAGGACGCCTTGACAGTGCCGGCCGCCGTCGCCCACGACGAGCTTCCTCCCGGACCCAAGTCGGCGTACCGGCTGGCCAACGACTACTACGAACTGACCTACGACCCGACCCAGGCGATGGTGACCTCGATCGTGGATCGACGCGCCGGTCGGGAGCTCGTCAACCCGCACGCGTTGACCGGGGTCAACGAGTACATCGTCGACACCTATGGATCGGCCGCTCATGTCAACCACCTGTCAGGGCGGGTACGGGCGTCGGACCTCACTCTTCTCACCGCACGGCAGGTGGGGCGCCACGCGGTTGTCCTTCGTACGCGGCATTCCGCGCTGGGTGACGAGCTCGAGGTCGAGGTGAGAGCGCCCGGGGTCGATCGGCTTCGCACGACGATCTCGTTGCATGCGGGAGTTCCGCGGGTCGACATCACCAACCGGATCCAGAAGCCGGCAAGCTCGACGAAGGAGAGTATGTATTTCGCGTTCCCCTTGGCCGGAACGAGTGAGCCCCTCTACGAGCTCACCGGCTCCGTTGCCGGTGCCGGTGTTCCCCACGTGCCGGGAGCGCCGGCGCACATGCACGGAATTCGGCACTGGGTGGGAATCCGCGAGGACGACTATGCGATTGTCTGGGCGACGCTCGAGTCACCGCTCGTACAGTTCGGCACGATCGCGTTGCCCTACCAACCGTTCCGGTCCACGATCGATGCCGAGGTGCCGGAGCCGTCCACGATCTACTCGTGGGTCGTCAACAATCTCTGGGATACGAACTTCCCTTCCCAGCAACAAGGCGAGATGACCTTCCGATACGCGATCGCCGGCTCGTCCACCGAGTCCGTTCAGGCGCTCGGCGCGTTGACCGCGGCAGGACTCACCGATCCCCTGGTGCCCATCGTCGCGGCTGGTAAGGGAATCGCGCCCCTCGTGTCCTCGGGAAGCCTGCTGGCGGTGAACACACCGGACGTCATGGTGAGCAGCGTGGGACGGCCGCGTGACGGATCGGACGGGATCGCGGTGCGACTGCGGTCACTCGCGCTCGACACCGTCGATGCCGAACTCACCCTGGAAGGGTTCGACGCGTCGGCGGCGGCGCTCAGCACGCTCGTCGAGTACGCGACGCCCGACCTACCGGTGGAGGAGGTGCCGATCGGGGACGGCCGGGTGACGGTACGACTGCCGGCGGGAACGTCGCGTACCCTCCTGCTGCGACCCTGACCCGCGAGGAGTCGCGACTGTCAGGGGATCTCGGTGGGGGTGGCCTCGAACACCCGGATCTTCGCGGGCCCTTCGGCCGAGTCGGCGAGGACGCTGTCGAGGGCGGCCATGTGCGAGCTTGCCAGGTGGGCTTCCAGGGCTGCCGCGTCCCGCCACTCCTCCACGCAGGTGAAGAGGCAGTCGTCCTCGAGGTCGACCACGAACGCGTAGTGCAGGCAGCCGCTGTCGTCGCTGCGGGTGGCATGCTGCATCGCGATCAACGCCGCGATCGTCTCCGTGCGTCGTTCGGGGCGGGAGCGGAACACCGCGTGTACGACGATCATGCCTCAACCCTATGCCGTCGTCCCGCCTGCGGTGTATTGCGGGGAATGGCCGGGTGAGGCGGTCCGGTCGACGAGACACGAGCGCCGCGGACACCCACGACATGCTGAGATCGGCATCATGAGCGGAAGTGGAAACGAGACGCGTACCCACCGGATCGCGGTCATCCCGGGCGACGGGATCGGTGTCGACGTGACCGCCGAGGCGTGTCGGGTGGTCGACGCCGCGGGCAAGGCATACGGCTTCGACGTGGAGTGGACGTCCTACGACTGGAGCTGCGAGCGCTACACCGCCACCGGCCGGATGATGCCGGACGACGCGCTCGACCAGCTCCGCCCCCACGACGCGATCCTGCTCGGCGCCGTCGGTTATCCCGGTGTCCCTGACCACATCTCACTGTGGGGCCTGCTGATCCCGATCCGCCGGGCGTTCGAGCAGTACGTCAACCTGCGCCCGGTGCGGCTGCTCCCGGGCGTCCAGTCTCCGCTGGCCGGCCGGACCGCGAGCGATGTCGCGATGACCGTCGTACGGGAGAACTCCGAGGGCGAGTACTCCCGGGTCGGCGGGCGGCAGGGCGTCGGTGCGGACGAGATGGCCATCCAGACGTCGGTGTTCACCCGGCGCGGTGTGGAACGTGTCGTGCGGTACGCGTTCGAGCTGGCGCGGGCCCAGGACCTCCCGGTGTGCTCGGCCACGAAGTCCAACGGGATCGTCTACTCGATGCCGTTCTGGGACGAGGTCTTCGCCGTGGTCGCCGCCGACTACCCCGACGTCGCCTCGGAGCAGTGTCATGCCGATGCGTTGGCCGCGCGGATGGTGCTGGCGCCGGAGCGACTCGGGATCATCGTGGGGTCGAACCTGTTCGGTGACCTGTTGAGCGACCTGTCGGCAGCGGTGGCGGGCGGGTTGGGCATCGCGCCGGCCGCCAACATCAACCCTGAACGTACCTACCCCTCGATGTTCGAGGCCGTCCACGGCTCGGCCCCCGACATCGCCGGGCAGGGCATCGCCAATCCGGTGGCGCAGGTCCTGACCGCGGCCATGATGCTCGACCACCTGGGTGAGGCCGGCCCGGCGGCCGGGATCGAGACGGCGGTGGACGCGGCGCTCGCCGAGCCCGCCCATCGCACGCCCGACCTGGGCGGCCGGGCGACGACGACGGAGTGCGGGTCGGCCATCGTGGCGGCCCTGTGAGTTGATCCGGAACCGCGCGCCTGCGAAGGTCTCCCCGGCTGGGTGCCGATCCCTTCCAACAGGTCGGGGCTCGGGTGCGGCGCGGCACCGAACTCGTCGCGTTTTCAGCGCGTTCTCCAGCAGTTCCGGATCATCCGGGATAACGTCTTTTGGTGGGCCGGACTCACCCGGACGGAATTCGCGGAATGATCGATTTCTTAAAATATTCTCATCGTCGCGGCGCCATACATGGATTGTTTGCCGAGTGGGCTGACCACTGCCTTTCGGCATGCGGTGTGGCTGACGCGATCTCGGGTCGATCATGAGGAACGAAATCGCCGCCGTGCCGGCTGTCTCCGCCGTGCCGGCCGTCTCCCCGGCGAGATTCGTTCTCGACCGCGCCGCCAACCTGGCCGTTCGCGTGTGGATGCTGTCTGTCGTCCTGTTCGGCACAGCGCTGCTCTCCGGCGCCGGGATCATTCAGACCGTACGCCAGCTTCCCTTGTGGATCTGGGCTCTCGTCATCGTGGTTCTCGCGCCGCCGGTGATCCAGGCCCGAAGCTGGAAGCGTGCCTCGGTGGCGACGAGGGGTCTGGTGCGGTGGAAGGGCCGGGTCGCGCTCATTCTCCTGTTCGAGGCCGCGAACTACTCGCTGCTGTATCTTCTCGGAGTCGCGTTGGGCGGAGAAGCGGAATACCAGTCGCACATGAACGCGTACGTCACGTTCATGATGAGTGCCGGCACGAGCTACCTGAGTTTCCTCGCCGTTTTCTACTGCGCCTGCACATTGCGGTTTCCGATCATCGACCGCCTCGCGTCGGTGATCTCGCGTCCTCCTGTGCGGTTGCCGTCGCCCGCCAGGTCGACGTCCGGTAATGCCCTTCGCTAGCCTTCGACGACCCACGTGGCAATGGACCCGAACGATTGCCGATCGAGGACAGGGATGCTCGCCAAGGGAGACGAACGTCCAGGGACTGGACATGGTCGGCTACCGTAGGCGCGGCGCAGGGTGCTCCCGGGGACCGGTGTCGTTCGCCGGAGCACCTCTCAGTGCCGTGCAGGTCGAGGGAAGGGTCGTAGGTGTCAAGTACCGCCGGTCAAGGCGACCCTGACACCTCATCCCCTGATCCAGCCTCACCCGCCGATCCAGCCTCATCCGCCGATCCAGCCTCACCCGCCGATCCGGCACCGACCGGCAACGGCCGGCGGCGGCGGTTCGACATCCGCAAGATCGTGGTCGACACTCGCCCGCTGGCGGTCCGCCCGTACCGTCGGCTCTGGACGTCCACGATCGTCACCTCGGTCGGCAGCCAGCTCACGGCGGTCGCCGTCCCCAAGCAGATCTACGACATCACCGGCTCGTCGGCGTACGTCGGACTCTCGGGTCTCGTCGCGCTCGCCCCGCTGGTGGTCTTCGCACTGTGGGGCGGCGCCATCGCCGACGCGGTGGACCGACGGAAGCTGCTGCTCGTCACCAACACCGGGATCGCGGTCACCTCGCTGCTGCTGTGGGCACAGGCGGCGGCCGGCATGAACTCCGTCTGGGTGCTGTTCGTCCTGCTCGGCATGCAGCAGGCCTGCGCCGGTGCGAACCAGCCGGCCCGGAGCGCGTCGATCCCGCGGCTCGTGCCCGCGCACCTGCTGCCGGCGGCCAACGCCCTGAACTCGACCGTCTTCCAGACCGGTTCGATCATCGGCCCGCTGCTGGCGGGTTCCCTGATCCCGGTCCTGGGTCTGTCCACGCTCTACCTCATCGACTCCATCGCCCTCACCGTGACGATCTGGGCGGTGTACCGGCTGCCGCCGTTGCCGCCGCTGAACGGCGCACCCAAGCGGGCGGGGCTCCGCCATGTGCTCGAGGGGTTCGCCTACCTCGCGACGCGGCGGATCCTGCTGGTGTCGTTCCTCGCCGACATCATCGCGATGGTGCTCGGGATGCCGCGGGCGCTCTTCCCGCAGATGGCGCAGGAGACGTTCGGCGACCCGCCCGGCGGGGGTCTCGCGCTGGGCGTCCTCTTCGCCGCCATCCCGCTGGGCGCGGTTCTGGGCGGCCTGTTCTCCGGGGTGTTCTCGCGGGTACGCAGGCACGGTGTCGCCGTCGTCCTCGCCGTCTGTGGCTGGGGCCTTGCGATCATCGGCTTCGGCCTGTCGCCGTGGCTGTGGCTGGCGGCGGTGTTCCTCGGGCTCGCGGGCGTCGCCGACCTGGTGAGCATGGTGTTCCGCGGCACGATCCTGCAGACCGCGGCGACCGACGAGATGCGTGGCCGGATGCAGGGCGCGTTCACCGTGGTGGTGGCCGGAGGTCCTCGACTCGCCGACCTGCTGCACGGAACCGCCGGTGCCGCCGTGGGTACGTCGATGGCGGTGAGCGGCGGTGGCGTCCTCGTCGTCGTGGTGATGCTCGCGGCGGTGGCGGCGTTCCCGGTGTTCTGGCACTACCGCGGCCCCGGACCGGAGAAGAACGAAACCTGAGTACGCGCCGGCGCCGCCGCCGATCAGCAGTGCACCTGAGCGTGCGTGCGCCGGAAGGCCACCCGTGGACGACGTCCCGCGACATTGGCCGGCGACGGTCAGAGTCGGACAAGTCACCGCATTCCGGCCTATGCTGCGGCCACCTTGCTCGCCCGGCCGGTAGGGGGCCACCGTGCGCCGACGGTATTCGACCATCCCCGTGGGCGCGGCCGCGCTCGGGTTGCTGGCGACAATGGCGTTCACCGCCAGCGCCCCGCCTTCGCGGGCGGCGCACGCGGTTGGCACCCCATCGGTCGGCGTCAGGACCGTCCAGGTCGACGTCACCGTCGGACCGGCCAGGGACACCACCTGCCGGATCGTCGGCGACCTGTACCAACCTGCGACCGCCACCGCCGAGACGCCCCAGCCGGCGATCCTCACCACCCACGGCTTCGGCGGCAGCAAGGACGACCAGGCCGGTCTCGCGCACCGGCTCGCCGAGCAGGACTACGTGGTGCTGGCGTACTCCGGACTTGGTTTTGGTGGTACGCAGTGCAAGATCCACCTTGACGACCCCGACTGGGACGGCCAGGCGGCGCGCCAACTCGTCGACTACCTGGCCGGGCAGCGGACGGACGCCGACGGCGACCGGCTCGACCTGGTGGCCCTCGACGGTCCCGGCGATCCCAAGGTCGGCATGTTCGGCGGCTCGTACGGCGGACACGTGCAGTTCGCGGCTGCGGCCGTGGACGACCGGATCGACGCCCTCGTCCCGGCCATCACGTGGAACGACCTCGACTACGCACTGGCTCCCACCAACGCCGGGCTCACTCCCGGCACTGTCACCTCGGCCGAGCCGGGTGTCTTCAAGCGGATGTGGGCGGACCTCTTCGCCGCGCTCGGCGTCCTGCGCGGCGCCGAGCACGCGCTCGGCGACCCGCGCCGGCTGACCGGCTGCCCGAACTTCGCCGACCAGATCTGCCCGGCGCTGATTGAGGCCAACGTCGCCGGCTTCCCGTCGGCGCAGACCCGCGCCATGCTGCGCCACGCGTCCGTCGCGTCGTACGTCGAGAAGGTGCGCGCGCCCACGCTGCTGCTCCAGGGGCAGGACGACACCCTCTTCAACCTTCAGGAGGCGATCGCCACCTATCGCGCCCTCGACGCGCAGGGGACGCCGGTCCGCATGGTCTGGCAGTCGTGGGGACACTCCGGCCAGACGCCCGCGCCGGGTGAGATCGACCTGAGTGGCGCCCGCGACCCGATGACGACGTACGAAGGCCGCCGGGTGCTGGACTGGTTCGCCTACTGGCTGCGCGACGACCACACCGCCTCGCTCGGGCCGCCGCTCGCGTACTTCCGCGACTGGGTCCGCTACGACGGCGCGGCACCCGCCGGCGCTGAGCCCGCCTACGGCACCGCGGACGCCTACCCGGTGGGCGGGACCCAGCGGTTGTACCTGTCCGGCGACCGGAGCCTGACCCCGGTGCCCGGCGATGTCGTCGCCGGCGCCCAGACCTGGGTCAACCTCGCCGCGGGCGTGCCGTCGTCGTACTCCGAGCTGCCGCCGGAACTGGAGGCGATCCCGCCGTACGACACGGCCGGTACGCACGCCGCCTGGACCACCGCGCCGCTCACCGGCGACGTCGAGACCGTGGGCGTGCCGACCCTCGACGTCACGCTGCGGTCGCCGCTGGCCGGGGTCACCCAGGCCACCGGACCAGGTGGGCGGCTGATCGTGTTCGCCAAGCTGTACGACGTGGCGCCCGACGGTGCGCTCACGCTCGTCCACCGGCTGGTCTCACCGGTCCGCGTGGCCGACGTCACCGACCCGAGGCCGCTGCACATCGAGCTGCCCGGCATCGTCCACCGCTGGCCGGCCGGCCACCGCATCCGGGTGGTCCTGGCCGCCAGCGATGCGGTGTACGCCAACAACACCGCGGTCCTGCCGGTGACCGTGCGGACGACGGCCGCGGATCCGCCGGTCCTCACCCTCCCCGTCCTGGGCCCGGATGCGGAGCCCGCCCGGTCTGGCCGATGATGGGCGCATGCCGAAACCGTGCATCCTGCTCACCGGCGCCGCGGGTGGGGTGGGCCAGCTACTGCTGCCCGGCCTGGTCGAGTCCTACGACGTGGTCCTGACCGATCGCGTGCCCGCGCCCGGGATGGTCACCGGCGACCTGGCCGACCCGGACTTCCTGGCCAAGGTCACCTCCGGTGTCGACTCGATCATCCACCTGGCGGCCAACCCGGACGCGGGCGCGACCTGGGACGAGCTCCGTACCCCCAACGTCGACGTGGTCGCCAGCATCCTGGCCACCGAAGTGCCACGCGTGGTGCTCGCCAGCTCGGTCCACGTGATGGGTGCGTACGCCGGACATCGGCAGGTCCCGGTCGACCCCGACTGGGCCCCGGCGCCGTGCTGTGCGTACGGCGCGACGAAGGCCCTGGCAGAGGCGCTCGCGCGCGTCCGTGCGTACCAGACGGGCAGGTCGGTCGTGGCACTGCGGCTTGGTGCGACGTCGGCGGAGCCGGGCGACGTCACGGCGTTGGCGGGGTGGCTCGGACCGGCCGACCTCCAACAGCTGGTGGTCCGCGCGCTGGAGGCCGACGTGACGTTCGCGGTGTGCCACGGCGTGTCGGCCAACACCCGAAGCGACTGGCTCGTCCGCAACCCGATCGGCTACGAGCCCGTCCTCGACTCGGAGGACTACGCCGACCAGGTGCCTGTCGACGACTACTGGGCGTTGTGCTCTCCCGGCGGTAGGACACCGCGGTAGGGAACGTACTGCCCGGGCTCGCCGGGCGGCTGAACGCGGCGAACGGGTCCGCCACTGGTGCCCGCCTCCGGGTCGATGACGACCGGGCGTCGTACTCTCCAGGAAGTGGAAGCAGGGTAGGGTCCGCGTCGGCGCTGGCGATCCGAGTCGTTCGTACGACCGGATCGTAGGTCCGGCGCACACGGGAGGAACGGAGGGCGCCGTGGCGAACCCGCATCGGGTGATCCTCGACACCGATATCGGCTCCGACGTCGATGACGCGCTGGCCCTGGCCATGCTGTTCGGCGCGACCGATATCGAGCTGCTCGGGGTGACGACGGTCTATGGTGACGTCGATCTTCGCGCCCGGATCGCCCGACGCCTGGCTCGGCTGGCCGGGCACGACGGGCTCGCCGTGGCCTCGGGCGCTGAGCGCCCGCTGTCCGGTGCCGAGGCCTGGTGGGCGGGCTTCGAGGGTCAGCTCTACTCCGACCTGGGTGGCGAAGTGTTCATGGAGGACGTCACCGCGGCTGAGTTCCTCGCCCAGACGGCCGCCGACATCCCAGGCGAGCTGGACGTCGTGGCGGTCGGGCCGTTGACCAACCTCGCGGCGGCGATCCGGACCGATCCGGCGTTCGTGAGCAACGTGCGGCGGGTCTATGTGATGGGTGGCCGCTTCGACGTACGGGAGCAGGCGGAGCACAACTTCAAGTGCGATGCCGAGGCGGCCGCGGAGGTCTTCGCGTCGGGGATTCCGGTGACGGTCGTCGGCCTCGAGATCACCACGAGAGCTCGCATCGGGCCGGACGAGCTCGCACCGATCGCGACCGCCGGTGCACTCGGCCGCCAGATCGAGGCGGAGGTGCACCAGTGGTGGCAGTACACCGAGCACCAGTGGAACCACCCGCACGATCCCATCGCCGTCCTCGCCATGCTGCGACCGGACCTGCTCGGCCTGACGGGGCCCGTTCGGGTACGCGTCGAGCCGGAGGGTGACCTGGCCGGCGTCAGCGTGGCCGAACCGGTGCCCGTCGGCGAGGGTGTGGACGCGGCGCGCGCGACGTACGTCGTCGACAGGATCAACGTGGCGGGTGCGGTGGCGGCGACGGTCGCGCTGATCAAGGCCGCCGGCGACCTGGGGCCGTCCTGAGGTGACGAGAGCTGGTAGCGGCCGGCCGCGCGGGTTCATGATCATGCACGGGAAACCGGCGGCTTCGAGGACCGACAGACCCCGGTTTCCCGTGCGTGATCATGGTCCGGCACCCGTCGAGGTACTCAACCCGCGCGGGTGAATGCAGCGGTGGCGCCGGCCGGCAGCCGGTAGGTGTAGGCCGTACCCGCCCAGGACACCTCGAACGTTGCCACCCGCTGTCCGGCGTTGTAGACGACCTCCAGCTGGGTACCGTCAGGCAGGCTCGCCGTCCGGCGCTGCAGGTCACCCTCGCCGGTGGTGGTCACGGTGGGCACGGCCGCGTTCGCACCCGCGGCGGCCGCGTTCGCACCCACAGCGGCGGCGTTGGATGCGATCGCGCCCTCCGGCGCCAGGAGGTTCAGCTCGTGGATCGACCACCAGCTGCCCGAGCTGCCCGTGTTGACGATCCGGACGTACCGCGCCTGAACCGGTGGGACGAGAACCCGGAGCTGCGTACGCCCACCGCCGCGGGCGATCGGCTCGCCCCATGTCTCGCCGTCGTCGGAGACGTAGACCTCGTAGCCGCGAACGAAGTCGCCGGGGCTCCCCAAAGTGTCGAGGCTGATCTCGCTGAACGCCGTCGGCGCGCCGAGGTCGACCTGGAACCAGTCCCCTGGTGCCATGCCGGCGCCGGTGCTCCACCGGGTGGCCGGGTCGCCGTCGATCGCCTGACCCGCCGGATCCGCTGGCGCACTGGCCGATGCCGAGACCGTCCAGGCATCCCGCGGCAGTGCGGTCGGCGTACCGGGTGGTTCGAGCGCGCCACCGGTCGGTACGGAATAGCCGAGCCAGTTCTCCCCGACCCGGACCTGGCCGAGAGAGGCGAGCAGCCCGGCGTCGTAGCTCACGACCGGCCGGCTGCCGTCAGCGGCCCTGAAGGCGAGGTCGACCTGCCCGATCGTGTCGGCATCGGGCTCGCCGTGTTGGCGACCCGACCACACGAACGTCGCCGCGGCTCCTGGGGCGAGTGCGTAGGAGAACCACCGGTCACCCCACTGGATCTGGAAGGTCGTGCGTTCGGTCCCGGAGTTGTGCGCCACCACGGCCTTCGAGCCGTCGGGGTTGACGAACGCGACGTCTGCGACGTTGCCGGCGCCCAGCGTGTTCGAGGCGATCCGGCGGGCGCCCGGCCGGACGAACTTGCTGGCGTGGCCGAGCGCGTAGTAGTCGACCGTCTTCGCGTAGTCCCAACCCCCGTTGGCGTCCTGCGTCACCTTCAACACGCCGCGGCAGGTGAGGCAGCCACCGTTGGTGGGGCCGTTGGCCGCGTCGAGCGCCATGTTCCACCGGACGACGGACTTCGCCCAGTCGCGCGTGGAGTTGATGACCAGACCGATCGCACCGGCGAACCCGTCCTCGTCGGTGCCTTCCCATTCCCCGCCCGAACATTCGGTGTGATAGGCCGGCTTGGCCGGATAGTTGTTGTGGGACAGGGACTGCGCCCGCACATCGCCGCCGTAGCAGTGCCATGCGGTGCCGTGGACATGGCGCGCCGTTTCGGGGTCGGCGTAGAGGCTTTCCGGATAGCTGATGACGTCCCAGTTGTGGTCGTATCCGAGAATCCTGGTGTCGAGTTCGTGCTTGCGCAGCGTGGGTCCGAGGTGGTTTCGAATCAGCTCGCCCGCTTCCTCGGCGCTCAGGCCGAGGCCCGGATATCCACCGGGGATGTAGAGCGGTTCGTTGTTGGGTGAGATGTAGCGGATCGGAATTCCCTCGTTGGCGTACGCCTGGATGAACTTCGCGAAATAGTCGGCGAGTGGTTGGTAGGCGTCGGGTTCGAGAGTGCCGCCGATCATGTTGTCGCTGGTCTTCATCCACCCGGGCGGGCTCCATGGCGAGGCCATCAGGGTGAGCTGCGGGTTGAGCTTCCGGGCCTGGGTGAGCAACGGAATGATGTAGGCACGATCGTGGTCGATGGAGAAGTGGGCGAGAGTCGGGTCGGTCTCACCCGCCGGCATGTCGTCGTAGGAGTAGTTGCCCTCGACGGCGAAGTCGCTCGCTCCCATGGGTTGCCGGACGAAGCTCAGGCCGATCCCGTCGCGCGCGCTGAACAGGTCGCGCATCGCGGCGTTGCGTCGTTCGGTGTCCAGGCGGGTGCCGACCAGCCAGGCGGACGAGTCGGTGAACGACGCGCCGAAGCCCTCCATGCGCTGGTATCTGCGGGTCTCGTCGATCGCGATCGTCGATCCTTCGGGGGCGCCACCACGCCGCCATGACACGCTCGGTGCCTGCGTCAGGTACGTCCCGGCCGCCGGATCACTGACCCAGACGTCGACGCCGCCCGCCGGTGCCGCCGGGACGTCCGGGCTCGCCGAGTCTGCGGCCGCGGTCGTGCCCAGTGACGCGGCCACCATGGCGACACCGAGAGCCAGGCCATACAGTCGTCGAGGCATCCGTCCCCCTCCCAGGTCCTGGGCGGAACCTAAGCCCGGTCGAGGTCGTGGTCAATCCCGGTCGTCAGGCGCGACCAGATCGGCCATGCGTTCGTCATCATGCGTGCCACCGAGCGGACGGCGTTTTCCTTGCGGTGAAGGCGGATCTGGCGCTACGCCGTGCGGGTGCCGACCAGAAGGGAGTTGGCGAGATCAGGGAGTACGACCTCCACCGACACGAGCCGCGGGTTGCCGAAGAAGAAGTCCCGCTTGGGATCGTTCGTTCGCCAAGGTGAGTCGACCGGCAGCTTGGCGAGCGGTGTGACGTCGTCGAAGACCACCCGACCGCCGATCCGCAACAGGTCTATGGTTGCGTCGCCTTCGTTCCATCCGCCGTCGACGAAGAGCAGGTCGTACGGCGCGTGATCGGCGAGCACGAGTTGCGCATCGCCGTGAACGACGCGCACCCGTGAGTCGCCGCGGAACACCTTCGCGGCCGCCTGGGCGCGCGCGTCGTCGACCTCCACCGTCACCAGCGTGGCGGAGTCCGGCATTGCCGAGGCCATCCATGCTGTGCCGACGCCGGTGCCGGTCCCGGTCTCGCCGATCCGCCCGTCATGGCACCCCGCCGCGAGCATCGCGAGGATCCGCCCGGCGTCGGGCAGTGAGCACGAGGGGCCCTGGCCGCCCGCCTCTTCGCGGCTGGCGGGGAACCTGAGGTCGCGGGCCGCCGCCAGGGCTTCGCGTACCAGAGCAGGAAAGTCGTTGTCGTCGTCCGCTGTCATCGAGTTGCCGACCCCTCACTACCGCCGCGTCGCGGTTCGTTCGGGTTCATCGTTCCAGCCGGGCCGCGTAGGCACGGAGGGCGCGCAGGAAGTCGCGCTGCCGGAAACCCGGCCAGTAGACGTCACAGAAATGGAGTTCCGAGTACGCCGTCTGCCAGATCAGGAAGTCGGACAGTCGCTGCTCACCACTCGTACGAATGACGAGATCCGGCGCGGGTTGCCCACTGGTGTCCAGCTGGCTTGCGATGTCGGCGACGGTGACCCGCTCGGCCAACTCCGCGGTGGTGGTGCCGGCACGGGCCTCTTGCTCGAAGAGCGAACGCAGCGCATCGACAAGCTCGGCCCGTCCGCTGTAGCCGATCGCCAGTGTCAGGTGGCTGTCGGTCTCCTGCCCGGCGGTGGTCTCCCGGGCGAGTTTGAGGGCGTGTGCCGTCGAGTCCGGCAACAGGTCGAGGTGCCCGGCGAGATGGATGCGCCAACGGCTGGAGGGCTGCGCGAGGCGCTCGGCGATCACCCGCTCGGTCAGGTGCATGAGAAAGGTGATCTCGTCGGGAGAACGCTTGCGGATGTTGTCGGCGGAGGCGACGAAGACGGTGACGTGCCGAATCCCCGCGTCCGCGCACCAACCGAGGACCGTGTCGATGTGTTCGGCGCCGGCCTGGTGGCCGAGGCTGACGTGGGCCAGTCCCATCTGGCGAGCCCAGCGGCGGTTGCCGTCGATGATGAGGGCGACATGTCGCGGGATCGGCCCGGACGCGACCTGTCGGCGCAGCCGCCTGAGGTAGAGCGAATTCACCAGATCAACGAAACCCATCCGGTTCAAGCTACCGCACGTCTCGCTGACGCATCCCACCTTCGTCCAGTCAGGCCGCAGCCTGCGCCGACAGCCTGATCGTGGTGTCCGTGGACGTGCCGTTCACCGTGACGGCGAGCCGGATGGACGCCGGCTTCCACGCGGTGAGAGTGCCGGTACGCGGGTTGAAGACTGCCGCGTGCCACGCTTCGCGCTCGGAGTCGTCGCCGATCAGGACGTTGGGCGAGCCGGACCACGAGGCTGTCACCGGATAGCCGACGGGGAACGTCTCCTCGCCTTGTGTCAAGAGCGCCTTGACATCCACCGACTCGCCGACCTCGACCTCGCCCGGTGCGGCCAGCTCGAGGGCGTCGACGTGCGGGCGTACCTCCGCGGCGATCCACTCCGGTGCGTCGCGCAGCGGATCGTCGCGCGCGGCGTCGGCCTCCTTGCCGGTGACCGGATCGACGCCCCACCGGGACCAGCCGGTGACGCCACCGTCGGCCGGTGCGGTGGACGGGGACTTCGCGGAGTTCCCGTTGACGAACGCAGGAAGGCCATCCACATGCGCGGCATGGAACGTTCCCACATGCGCGCCGATGAACACCGCGCCCTTGCCGGTCGAGCGTTGGAAGTCCGACAGCCACGACTCGATGACCGCCGCCTCCTTGCGATCGCTCAGCTCGCTCGCCTTGGCGGGCGTGGGGTCGCGCAGCGGCACGTGCTGGACCAGCGCGACCGATCCGACGCCCCGATCCTGTGCGGCCTTGTCCAGCTCCTGCCGCAACGTGCGAAGCTGCGTCCAGTCGCTGCCTCTGATCGACAACGCGGAGGTGTCGACGGTGATGAACCGGGTCCCCTTGTGGTCGAACACCCGGCTCGTCTCACCGAACGCCGCGGTGAAGTTGTCGATGCTGCCGCCCATCACCTCATGGTTTCCGGGTACGTAGTAGTACGGCAGCTCGCCCTCGAGCTCCTCGTCGAGGATGCGTTTGGCGAGGGCGAAGTCCTCAGGGGAGGCTTCGTCCACCAGGTCGCCGTTGATGAGCAGGAAGTCGGGATCGCTCGCGCGGATCTCCCGCAGGGTACGCCGCGCCTGTCTCACCAGGGCGCTGTCGGGATCGCGGGCGACGAACTGCGCGTCGGACATCACCGCGAACGTCCACGGTGCGCCGTCGACCGTTCCGTTCTGCAGGATCAGCGGATCCTCGACCTTCTGCGCTCGTGGGACCTCGACCTCCGGCGGCACCAGGGCGGTCAACTCGTCGATGATGAGCTCACCCTTGTACTGCGCCTCCGGCTTGGTCTCGGCCGAGTAGTAGCGCCGGATCGTCAACGGGTACTGCGTTCCCGCCGGCACGCTGAAGCTGAGCTGCTGCCATCCGGTCGAGGTGAGGAAGCCCGCGCGGAACGCCGGCAGCAACGCCCCGGTCCCGTCGTACGCCTGCAGACTCGCCCACTCACCATGGCCGGACGAATGGACCCAGAGCCGCAGTTCGCGTGGCTGGCCCGGGACCTCGATGCCGTCGGTGGCAAGGGCTCCGCCGGTCCGCGTTGCCGTCGACTCGTCGAAGTTGTAGGTCAGTGCGAGGCCCTGGCCGACCTTGCCGGGTGCCGGAGCGATGCTGCCGGTGGCCCGCTCGCCGAAGTAGCTCCACAAGCTCGGATCCTCGAAGTCCGACACGACGATCTCGTCGAGACCGACGGTGACGGGCAGTGTCAAGCTCACCTTGCCCGCTCCGGTCGTCGCGCTGATGACCACCTGCGTCGAACCGCGTGGCTGCTTCGCGGTCACCGTGAACTGCCCGGTGCTGTCCGGTGTGATGTCGATCAGCGCGTCGTCGTAGGACAGCGTGAGCTCGCCGGGCTCGATCGGAGCGGTGTAGCCGCCAGCGTCCTGGCCGACCACACCGAACCTCGCGGTTCCTCCGTCGTCGACGATCGCCACCTGCTGGGTGCTGGCGGAGAGTCTGGCGAGCGGGCGCAGCACGTGGAGCTCAGTCTTTCCGCGGACATTTCCGTCGTAGGCCTCCACGGTGACCCACCCAGGTTTGCCGGCGCGGAAAACCCCGTCACCGTTGACGGTTCCGCGCTTCGGTGCGTCGGTCGTCCAGGTCGGGTCGCCGTCGGCTGGACCGTAGGTCTCGTCGTAGCCCGTCGCGGTCAGTCGCCGGGTCAGCCCGGGGAACACCCGGTCCGGCCGTGCCGGGGCGACGCTCGACGAGCCGGCTGCGGTGTCGGGATCCAGCGCGGTCTCCACCCACAGGCCGTGGAGTTCCTTGCTGCCCTCGGGCGCGAACAGCGCCAGCCCGTTGGGATCGGAGCGTTCCCTGCCGTCGGACGGGCGGTTCTCGACCTCGGCCGTCGTCGCGCCCGGTGTGCGGGCAACCATGGTGGTGGACCCACCGCCGTCGAGGTTGACCGCGTTGTGCGCACCGAGTTCGACCATCATGGTGGCCAGCTCGTCGAGTCCGAGTCCGTCGGCGAACGCCGGCTGCCGGCCGTCGGCGGTGAGGACGTACATCTTCGTACCGTCGGCGGAGAAACCGACCGCGGTGCGTGGCGCCGGCGGCACGTTGTTGCCCTGACTGGCCTTCTGTGGGACGCCGTCCACGACGAGCAGCTGCCGGCCGTTGAGGGCGGTCCGGATCTCCTTCTCGTCTGCCGTACGTGCCGCGTAGTCGATGCTCACGGCGTCACCGACCGCCAAGCCGGCAAGGGTATCCGCGCCTGCCTCGCGACCGACGAGGACGAAACCGCCGGTCGGGATGGCACCCTCACCGGCTTGCGGCCGCACCGCGGTCACCGTCCCGTCGACGACCTCGACCTCGGTCACCTTCGCCGCGTCCTGGGTCGCTCGGCACCGGCAGTACGTGCCCCAGAGCGGGGTGAACGCCTCGATCGCGTCCGGCGCGAGCGTCGGCTTGTTGATGCCGGCAAGGGGGGCGGACGCGCCGTCGGGCAACGCGATCGTGCCGTTGAAGAGGACCTCGCCGATGCGGCCGAGGCCGTCGGGAGTGAGAATCGCCGCCGACTTGTGCCAGGTCGGGTTGGTGTCGGGCGACTGGATGACCTCGCCTTCCCTGATGCCGACACCCAATGGTGCCGTGGAGTTGTTGATGTCGAAGAAGTCGCCGTTGACGGCCGCGGCGGCGCCGACCCGGTTGGCCTGGACGGAGATGGGCTCGCCCTTGGCGACCTGACCGGGGAAGAGGTAGCCCGGCACCGTCCCCTTGGTGAGGTCGACGGTGAGGCTGTCGGCCTGCAGCCAGGTGGGCGTACCGGTGAAGCCATCCGGTCCGTACCGGTCGAACGACCGCAGGGTGACGCCTGGCGCGACGGGTCTCTGCCGTTTGTACGTCTCCATCCGCGGTTCGACCGCGGCCGATGCTTTCGGCGCGCTCCTCGGCGCGTCCAGGTCGAAGCGCGCGGCGTCCGACGTCGATGACCGCAGGTCGGGGAGTGGCGCAGGCGTCGCGTCAGGCGGGCCGGCCGCGGCGGGTCTCGTCCCGCCCGGCAGGACCAGACCGAAGAGAATCAACGCGGCCGCGGCGATCGCCGTGGCGGGCGCGAGACGTCGAGTGCGTGTGGACGTAGGCGTCGAAGACATCTGAGCCTCCCCTGGGTCGTACGCAGTGAAGCGCAGAAGGAGGCGATTTACCAGACATTGAGCTTGACCGAAAGAAAACACCGCATGGCCGGCGGGAGTTGCGGCGGCGGACCGGGCGTCGCGGGAAGCGCGTGACGAGGCGTTGTGGTGCGGGGTCAGGTGAGGACGTTCACCGGAGTTGCGGCGAGGTACGCGGCGATCGCGTGGACCGCCTCGGGATACCACGTGGCGTACGTCCCTCGCGTCACGAAACCGATGTGCGGCGTCAGCACGGTGTTCGGCGCGGACAGAAGCGGATGTCCGGCGGGAAGCGGCTCCTTGTCGTAGACGTCGAGGGCGGCACCGGCAATCTGGCGGTCGTGGAGCGCCGCGACGAGGGCGGACTCGTCGACGACCGGCCCACGCGAGGTGTTGACGAGAAAGGCCGTCGGCTTCATCAGGCCGAGCTCATGGGCACCCACCAGTCCGCGCGTCCGAGCACTGAGCACGAGATGCACGCTGAGGACGTCGGATCGCGCGAACAGTTCGTCCTTGTCCACGCGCGCGGCGCCGCCCTCGGCCGCGGCGGGGTCGGTGAGATTCTGACTCCACGCGATCACGTCCATCCCGAACGCCCGCGCCACCGGCACCATCGCCCGCCCGAGCCGGCCCAGACCCAGCAGCCCGAGCGTCGACCCGCCGAGATCCGTGCCGAGGGTGTGCTGCCACCCACCCGCCCGCATCCGTGCGTCCTCCGCCGGCAGGTGGCGTACGACCGCGAGGATCAGCGCCCACGCCAACTCCACCGTGCCCGGCGTACCGCCTCGCGTCCCGCACACGGTCACGCCATGCTCGCGGGCGGCGTCGAGGTCGATCGAGGCGTTGCGCATGCCGGTGGTGACGACCAGTCGCAGCTGGGGAAGCCGGGCGATCAGGGACCGTCGCAGCGGGGTGCGCTCGCGCATCAGCACGAGGACCTCGTAGGGCTGGAGCCGGTCGACCAGCGCGTCCTCGTCATCGAGATGGTCGGCGAAGAACGTCACCTCGGTACCGTCGGGGAGGGCTTTCCAGTCGGCCAGGTCGGCCGCCACCTCCTGGTAGTCGTCGAGCACCGCGACCGTCGTCATCACGCGTCCCTTCCGCCGGTTGTCACCGGCCCGATCATGCCGGGTCGGCGTGGTCCACGGCCAGGGACACCTCCGGCAACCCGGCATCCACCAGTCCACGCCCGCGTGCGGCTTCGTTCCGCTAGGCTTCCGCGATGACCGCCCTGCCGCCCGACGTCCAGCGCAAGGTCCGGCAGCTCGACAACGACGTCCAGTCGATCTACGAGCTGCTCGTGACCATCCAGGTGACCCAGCAACGCCAGGGCAACCGACTGGACGAGCTGGCATCGGATGTGGGTGTGCTCAAGTCGGATGTGGGTGTGCTCAAGTCGGATGTGGGTGTGCTCAAGTCGGACGTGGCCAGGCTCCAGGCCGAGCACGGGGCAAAGCTCGACGCGATCCTCGACCTCCTGCGCAACCGCGAGCCGGAGCGGCCCGGGGCGCGGGACGGTCAGCCCGCGTAAGGGGAGAACTCGCCGGCCGGGCTCAGCCGGCGAAGGGGAGGACGGGAAGCCCGCGCACCCCGGTCTCGGCGACGAAGATCGCACCCGCCGACGGCTGCTTGCCTTCGGGTAGCCCTTGGCGCGAGGTCGTGATGTAGAGCTCGTCGAGGTTCGACCCGCCGAACGTGCACGCCGTCACCTGCGTCACCGGCAGCTCGACCACACCGTCCAGTCGCCCGTCTGGTGCGTACCTGCGGACCGCGGAACCGCCCCACATCGCCACCCACAGGTAGCCCTCGGCGTCGACCGTCATGCCGTCCGGGCCGCCGTGCTCGCCGGGGATCGTGACGATCGGGCGCCGGCTCTCCGCCACGATGCCCCGCGCCGGGTCGTAGTCGAAGGCATCGACGCGCTGCGTACGGGTGTCGATGTAGTAGGCAAGGTGCTGCTCGGGCGCCCAGGCGAGGCCGTTGGAGATGGTGACGTCGGTGAGGACGACGGAGACCCTGCGGTCGAGGTCGAGGCGATAGACCGTACCGGCGCCGGGTGTCCCGGCGAAGGCCATCGAGCCGCAGTAGAACCGGCCGTGCGGATCGCAACCACCTTCGTTCATCCGGATGGTGGGATCGGACCAGACCTCGCCGAGGTGTTCGATGGTGCCGTCGTCGGCGAGGAGGAGGAACCCGCGCTCGTTCGCCGCGACCAGTCCACCGCCGACCCGGGGGCGGAAGGCCGCCGCCACCTCTCCGATGTGCGTACGCGTGACGGCGCCGGTCGCGAGGTCGGCGGTGAGGATGTCGCCCGCGAGCATGTCGACGAAGCGCAGGCCGCCCCAGCTGGGGTGCCATACCGGGCCCTCGCCGTGGTGCGCGTGTGGGTCGGTGACCTGCTCGACAGCGACCATGGTGTCCTCCGCGTAGTCGTCCTCTGGGTCGGCGGCCAGCTCGGTGCCGCCGGGTGATCCGGCACCACTGGCCATCGCGATGATGCCGGATCACCACCGTCCGCGGCCAGCCGCGGCAGGAAGTGTCCCGACGAAACGGATCAGGTAACGGAGGGTGATGTCAGGATCAGACAGGTTGTGGCCACGCAGGTGCATGGCTCGTCGGCGGTCCGCCCACGCATCCTGGTGGGACGAACGTCAGTATCGCGAAGGGGTGTGCCATGTCCGCTGTCCCACAGGTCGAGCGGCGGCCGTCGCCGGTCGTCCTGCACGAGACGGTTTCTGACGCGTTGATCGAGCAGGTCCGACAGGACGGCTTCGCTGTGCTGGCAGGTGCGCTGTCGCCGGCCGAGGTCGCCGAGATCAACGCGGAGGCCGCTCGCCTGTGCCGCGGCGACCTGGGCGAGATCAGCGGAGTCGAGGCAGCGGACGCCGACGAGTCCGACGCCGACGTGATGCGGCGCTACCTGTGCATCCACTTCCCGAACAAGCTGTCGAAGGTGATCCAGCGCTCGCTGCACCATCCGCGGATCGTCGACGCCCTCACGAAGGTGATCGGGCCGAACGTCAAGTGCATGCAGTCGATGCTGTTCATGAAGGCGGAGGGCAAGCCGGGACAGGCGTGGCACCAGGACGAGTTCTTCATCCCGACCCGGGACAGGTCGTTGACCGCCGCGTGGATCGCGTTGGACGACGCCACGATCGAGAACGGCTGCCTGTGGGTGCTACCCGGTTCGCACCGGCGCGGCGTGATCTACCCCGACCGCGACCAGGACGACGAGCGTTTCGACTGCACGGTCGAGCTGTACGACTTCCCCTACCGTGACGAGGACGCCGTGCCGGTGGAGATCCCGGCGGGCGCCGCGGTCATCTTCAACGGCTACCTGCTGCACCGGTCGCTGCCGAACTCCGGCCGGGATGGGTTCCGAAGGGCACTGACCAACCACTACATGAGTGCCGAGTCCCTGCTGCCCTGGGGCAAGGTGCCCGACAACATGCACGTGGCCAAGTGGGACTACCGCGACATCGAGATGGTGGCGGGCGAGGATCCGTACGCCTACAAGGGGACCGAGGACTTCGCCCGGCCCGGCGTGCGTCCTGACAAGGAGGGCGGCTGCGGCCGCTGACCCGCGCCTGGCGGGGCCGGGAATGACCACGCTGAGCATGCCTGTGGCACCTGGGCATGGTGTCGACACCTCGATGACGTACGCACGCATGCTCAGCGTGGTCATTCGCACGAGGCGCAGTCGCCGCCCGTCGCACGACAGGTTAGGCCGGGCGGCGTGGATCCAAGAGAGCGGACTCAGCTCTTGATCGAGCCGATCATGAGGTTGTCGAGGATGTGCTTGCGACGATCGACGGCCAGGGGTAGTCGCTCCACGAGGCGAGGAACGTCAACACTCCGAGCACCGACAGCGCGCCCGGGCGGGCGAAGAGCGCGGGTTCTGTTCAGGAGGTGCGGAGCAGGCGGGACCACGAGTGCAGTGGTGCCTGCACGACGACACAACCCATCGAGCGCGCGAAGCGGATGAGCTCGGCAACCTGATGCTCGAGCGCTTCGGTAGTCGCAGCGCCCGGTCCGCCCTCCGCGCCGGCTCCGGCTGGAACCACCGCCGCGCCAGCCCCACCCGCCGCGCCGGTCGCCCCGACCACCAGCATCAGCGTGGGTCCGGCCGCCAAGACCAGCGTCGGCGTACCGGCCAGCGTCGGCGTACCGGCCAGCGTCGGCGTACCGGCCAGCGTCGGCGTACCGGCCAGCACCGGTGTACCAGCAGGTGCCGGCGTACCAGCAGGTGCGGGCGTACCAGCGGTGACAGCGGCCAGGCCCGAACCCGACCGCAGGGCGGCAACAGGTCCCAGGTCGGCCGGGCCTGGAAGCCGTTCCTGCAGGATCGCCACATGCAGCTCGCGAGTGGCGCGGGCAGGATCGACGCCGAGCTCGGTCGCGAGGGTGGAACGTAGTTCTTCGTACGCCGACAACGCCCGCGCCGGCTCACCCACCAGTGCGTACGCCCGCATGAGCGCCCGGTAGGCCGCCTCGTCCAGCGGATCCGCCGCCACCGCCGCGCGCGCCAGGTTCACCGCCGTCGGAAGGTCCCGGGCGTGCTCGGCCGCCTCGGCTGCCGTGTGTCGGGCGTGCCGGACGAGTTCGCGGTGGACGGCGCGGGCGGGAGCTACCCAGTCGGCGTCGGGCTCGCCCTCGAGGACCTCTCCGTCGAGCAACGCGAGCGCGTGCCGTGCCGTCGCCAGCGCGTGCGCCGGCTGACCGTCGGCCAGCTGCTGGTCGGCTTCGGCCACAAGCCGCTCGCCACGGGTGAGGTCGACCTCGAGCGCCCCGCCCAGGCGGTAGCCACCGCGCCCTCCCACGACCACATCAGGGCCGAGGGAGGTGCGAAGCCGGCTCACCAACGTCGCGAGATTCTCGGCCGGCCGGCGCGGCGGTGCGTCCCCCCACAGCACCTCGATGATCCGGTCGGTGCCGACCAGCCGCCCGTGTTCGACGGCCAGTAGCGCCAGCAGCGTGCGGGCCTTACGGCTACCCACGTCCGTGGTGGACAGGACCCGGCCCTCACGGTGGACCGCAAGACTGCCGACCACGCGGACGTAGGGGTCGAGGATCCCCGGCCGGTCACGCGCCGCTACCGCTGCGGATCGCATCCGGACCCCCTGGACGAGAACCTGTCGCCACCCCGCCGCGTACTCCCCATGGGCAGACGGTCCCCCACGGGTCTGGGCAAATCCTGGGCAAGTGATGGACAATCCGCCCGCCGGCCGGTTCGGGTCGTCCGGGGAGGTCAGGACGCTGAACAGACCTGTTCGCCCGTACGAACACGATCTCCGGGTCGTGCCGGCCGCCTGCCTGTTAGCCTGCGAATCTGGCCTCGAGGGAGCCCCTATGCGGTTTCGGATCCTCGGACCGCTTGAGGTCTGGGACGGTGAGCAGCGGTTGGCCGTGGGCGGACCGCAGCAGCGGGCGCTCCTCGCCCTGCTACTCCTCAACGGCAACCGCGTGACGTCGGCCGACCGGCTGGTCGCCCACCTGTGGGGTGACGACCCGCCGGCCAGCGCGCGCGGTCTGCTGCAGGGGTGCGTCGCCCACGTGCGGCGGGTGCTGCGGGTGGACGACGGCACGTCGCACCGTCAGCGGCTGCTGACCCGGGCTCCCGGATACGTCCTCGAGGTGCGCGCCGGGGAGCTGGACCTCGACCAGTTCGACGAGCTGGTGCGGGCCGCCCGTCACGCGCTGACCGGGGGCGGCGGGGCCATCACGCGTTCGGCGATGGCCCTGGGCCAGGCGGCCGACCTGCTGGCCGAGGCGCTGGCGCTGTGGCACGGCCCCGCGCTCGCCGGTCTCGACATCGAGGCGTGCCGTTCCGAGGCCGTACGCCTGGAAGATCGCCGGTTGACGGTCCTGGAAGAACGCATCGACGTCGACCTGCGCCTCGGGCGCAACCCCGACCTGGTGGGGGAGCTGCAGGGCCTGGTACGCGAGTATCCGCTGCGCGAACGTCTGTGGGCGCTACTGATGCTGGCGTTGTACGCGGCCGACCGGCCGGCCGACGCTCTTGCCGCGTACCGGCAGCTTCGTGAGGCCCTCGTCGAGCAGCTCGGGGTCGAGCCCGGTGCGACCGCGCGTCTGCTGCACCAGAGCATCCTCGCGGGTGGCGACGCCATGGAGGACTACCTCGGGGCGCGCGGCGGGACGCCGGTCACTGCGGGGGGTACGGCCACGGCTGGGGGTACGGCGACGGCTGGGGGTACGGCGACGGCTGGGGGTACGGCGACGGCTGGGGGTACGGCGACGGCTGGGGGTGCCTCGACGCCGGGCCAGGTCGCGATGCCGGGCCAGGTCGCGACGCCGGACACAGCCACGACCCCGGCAACGACACCGGCCACAGCCACGAGCCTGGCCACGACCACGACCCCTACCGCGGCGTCCGCGTCCGCTGCCGGTTCGTCGTCCGCCACGCCACCGCCCGTCATGGGTGCGCCGGCGCAGCTCCCGGCGGCGACGGTGGCGTTCACCGGTCGGACCCGGCACCTGAAGCGCCTCGACGAACTGCTCGCCGACGATGGCGACACCGGTGGAATGCCGATCGCGGTGATTTCCGGAACTGCCGGCGTAGGCAAGACGGCACTCGCCGTCCAGTGGGCGCACACCGTCAGAGACCGGTTCCCCGACGGTCAGCTCCACGTCGACCTGCGGGGCTACGCGCCGATGCCACCGTTACAGCCGGCCGAGGTGCTGGCCGCCTTCCTCCGTGCACTCGGCGTGGCGCCCGACCAGGTGCCGGCCGAACTCGAGCAGGCAGCGGCGCTCTACCGCTCATCGCTGGCCGGCCGGCGGGTGCTGGTCGTACTCGACAACGCCCGGACAGTCGACCAGGTCCGCCCTCTCCTGCCGGGTAGTCCGGGGTGCCTTGTCGTCGTGACCAGTCGTGACCGGCTGGGCGGGTTGGTCGCCAGGGAGGGTGCTCAGCACCTCACGCTCGACGTTCTGGAGCCTGGCGAAGCGCGGTCTCTGCTCGGTCGGGTCCTCGGCCAGGAACGCATCCACGCCGACCAGCACGCGGCCGACGAGCTGGCCCGGCTGTGCGCCTCACTCCCACTGGCACTCCGGATCGCCGCCGCACACCTGGCTGTCGACCGCCGGCGTAGTGTCGCCTCCCTCGTCCATGACCTGGCCGGCGAGCACCGACTCGGAGCGCTCGAGGTCGCAGGTGACGAGCAGAGCGCGGTCCGGGCGGCGTTCGACCTTTCGTATTCCGCGTTGGAGCCGGACGCGCAACGCCTCTTCCGACTGCTCGGTCTCATGCCCGGTCCGGACGTCACCGCGGCGGGCGCGGCAGCGCTTGCCGGGATTCCGCCCGCTCAGGCGTCCTGCCTCCTCGACCGGCTGGAGGCCGCCCACCTCGTCGACCGCCCCGCACCCGGCAGGTTCGCGTTCCACGACCTGCTCCGCCTCTACGCCGCCGAACGCACCGAAGCCGATGATCCCGTGGCCGACCGGAGGGCGGCGTTCGGGCGGCTCCTGGCCGCGTTCCTGGTCACCGCCGATGCGGCTGCCGCGCTGTTGTATCCGGACCGGATCCGCCTACCAGCGCCGGACAGCGACCAGCCACCGCCGCGCGCGCTCGCCGCGCTCGAGAACCACACCCAGGCGCTCACCTGGTTGGACGCCGAACGCGCCAACCTGGTAGCCGCCGTTCGACACGCCGCGGTGCATGGGCCCAGATCACCGGCCGCACTCCTCGCCAACACGCTGAAGGGCTACTTCAGCCTGCGTACGTACAGTCACGACTGGCAGACGGTCGCGTCCGCCGGCCTCGCTGCGGCGGAGGCAGAGGGTGACCTGCACGGGCAGGCCGCGGCACACCTGAGTCTCGGTGCGAGGTACGAACGGGAGAGCGACTACCCGCACGCGTCCGTCCACTACACCCGCGCACTCGACCTTGCCGACGAGTGCGGGTGGCGGGAGGCGCGAGCCGTGGCGCTCGGGGAGATCGGCATCCTGTGCCGCCGTGCCGGGCGACTCGACGAGGCGGCCGACTACTTCTCGCGGGCGCTCGACACCGCGCGGGACATCGGCTGGATGCCGATCGTCGCCGGCCGGTTGGTCAGCCTCGGCAACCTCTTCGCCGAGGCCGGCAACCTGCCGCGGGCGGCCGAGTACTACGCGGAGGCACTGCCGGTCTTCCAGCAGGTTGGTTCCCGCGGCGGCCAGGCGGTGTTACTCGGCAACCTCGGTGAATGCTGCCTCGTCCTTGGCCGGCTCGACGAGGCACTGACCCACTTCACCCAGGCGCTGTCGCTGAACCGGGAGCTGGGCCATCGCGTCCAGGAAGCCGACAACCTGCGTGCCCTCGCCACGGCACACTGCGACGCGGGACGGTACGCCGAGGCACTCGAGCTCGCCCGGGCCGCCCTGTCGGGGAGCCGCGAGGCGGGAGACCGGCGGTTCGAGGCCGATGCCCTGAACACTCTCGGTACGGTCCACCAACGGCTCGGCAACTTCGCCGAAGCGGTCGACCACCACGACCACGCCCTGCGGCTCAGCCGCGAGATCGGAGTCCGCCAGCACGAGGTCGCCGCCCTGATCGGGCTGGCTCATTCGTACCAGCATCTCGGCCGGGCAGACGACGCGAGCGGCTGCGTCGAGCAGGCTCTCACGTTGGTCCGGCAGGCGGGGTACCGGCTGCTCGAGGGCCCGGCGCTCACGGCATCCGCCACGATCATGATGGCGCAAGGCCGGCTTGACGAAGCGGTCGAGGGGGCCCGGAAGGCTCTGGGGGTGCACCGCGAGGTCGGGCACCGCCTCGGACTGGCCCGCACCCTGCTCGTGCTGGGTCGGGCGTTGCGGGAACGGAACGAACCCGGGGCTGCCGAGAGCGCCTGGCAAGAGGCGCACACGTTGTTCGCCGAGATGAACTCGCCCGAGGCCCACCCGGTCCGTATCCTCCTCGCCGACGCCTCCCCGTCTGGGTGATCCTGGGCTCAGGAACCAGTGGACGGGTCGTCGGCAAGCGTCGGGTCAGCGATCGGTGTCGGGTCGTCGGCGGGCGTTGGGTCGGCCGGCGTCGGGTCGGCGACAGGGGACAGCAGCAGGATGGGGATCCGGCGACGGGCCGCGGCAGCGCGCCGTTCGTACCGCGTCCATCCCGGGTGCACCTCCAAGGCCAGCCGCCAGAGACGCAGGCGTTCGTCGCCGGTGGTCTCGCGCGCCTCGACCACGGTCGAGACCCCATCGACGGTGATGATCGCGCGGGGATGAGCGCGCAGGTTGTGGTACCACGCCGGATGGTGGCTCTGGCCGAAGTTCGACGCGATGAGCACAAACTCGTCGCCGTCCGGGATCGTGAGCACCGCCAGGGTGCGTTCCTTGCCCGTCCTGGCACCGGTCGTCGTCAGCATCGTGACGGGCAGACCCGACACCAGGCTGGACGCGGTGTGCCGGCCGTGGGTACGTCGATAGACCAGGGCGTCGATCCGGTGCAGTATCCGCGCATAGACCCAGGACACGGGAGCCGTCGCCGACGACCAGCGAACGAAGCGGGCGAACGGTCCTGCCTCTGCGTTCCTCGTCAGTCTCATCGCCATCAGATCCCCACTGGTTCGTCGAGGGAGAGCTGGTAGATGTGCCAGGACCCAGTGTTCTCCACCGGCAGCGGCGTCGTACCGGCGAACCCTGCCACGGTGGCATTGGCAGGGATGGGCTCCGTCAGGTTGCCTCCGCTTTCGACCGCGGTTCCACTCCCCGCGCGAGCGCAGCGGGTGGCCCCGCCGAGCGCAGCCGGTGGCCCCACCGAGCGCAGCCGCGCGTCATCGGGCGGGTGCGATGGTGCCGCTCAGAACGACCCTTCCGGAGGACTCCGTACCCTCACCCTCGCGCTGAAGGGTGACGGTGAGCAGCGGATAACGGGCGGGGTCGATGCCGGCCCAGAGCTCGACCGGTTCCTCGTCACCCTTGAGGTGGAACGTTCCGATCGGGACCAGGTGGCCCTCCGGTGACTTCATCCACGCCTCGTAGAACGTTCCCGGTGGTGCGGGTGGCAGGCCGGTGACCCGGACGGTGATCGCGAGTCCGCTCGCGGTGTCCCTGACCCGAGCCACGGCGCCCGCGTCCGGGGCGAGTTCGGTGCCTGCCAGGACTACCTCGGTGCCCCGTCGTCCGACGTTCTCCTCCGCGGCGAACCAACCGCCTACGGCGCCGCCGCCGAAGATCAACACCGCGGCGGCGGCGACGAGCAGGTGCCGCGGGGCCGCCCGGTATCGGCGGGCTGGCCCGATGTCGGCGCCGACCTGGGCGGCGCGCCTCGTCCGCCGGCCCCGGCCGGGCCGCCCAGCGCGTCTGTCGCCGGCGGGGTGTTCGGCGGCGGAGCGTTCGGCGGCGATCCTGGGGCCGCCGCCACGGCGTTCGGTCTCAATCTGGGACAGGACCCGCCGCAGAGTCAGGTCCGGCGGTCCTTCCCAGACCGCCGGCGATCCGAGGAGGGCACGGACGCGGACGGCACCGTCGGGAGCGCCATGGGCGGATGCGCCGGTTTCGAGGTAGTCCTTGAGTCGGTCGTCAGGGTTCATCGTGCCGCGCTCCCGGGTCCGAGTACGGCTGGTACGCAGCGGACGGGTCGGTCGGTTCGCGGACGGCACCAGGTACTCCCGGTCCGCCGGGCCCGCCAGGTGCGCCCGTTACGCCGGTTCCGCCGGGTCCGCCAGGCACGCCGGTTCCGCCAGGTACGCCGAGCACGCCGGATGGTCCCTCCGCCCCTTCCGGGCTGACGACGCAGAGCGGGCGGAGCCACCCGGCGAGGCGCCGGTGGGCGCGGTGCGACCGGGACTTCACGGTGCCGATCGGGATGCCCAGCTCCGCGGCGATCTCCGCGTGACTGCGTTGGCCGAAATGCGCGAGGCGAACAACGTCGCGTTCCTCCTCGGGCAGCCGGTCCACAGCGGCGCGCACCTGGTACGCCTCCCACATGGAGTCGAGCTCCGGGCCGGCCACGACGGCCGACGTCTCCTCGAGTTCGGTCGTCGGCATCCGCCGGCGTGAGCGCCAGATGTCGACCGAGACCCGGCGGGCGATCGTGAAGAGCCACGGCGCGATGTCCTGCGTAGGGTCATAACGCGCCGCTGCCCGCCAAGCGCGCACGAACGTCTCCTGGACGGCCTCGACCGCCAGCTCCCGATCGCCGAGCACGCTCCACGCGACGGCGAAGACCGGACCGTTGTAGGCGAGATAGACCTCGCGGACGCCACTGTCCTCGCCCCGACGGAACGAGTCCAGTACGGAGGGCGCGAGCGCGGTTGTCGTACGTGCGGCCATTTGGTCGCGAGCTTGGTCCCGGACATTGCAGTGGCGTTGCGGTGCGCCTCCTGCAACCGCGGTGCAACATGCCGCGGCAGCGTTCCGGCTGGTGTTCCGCGAGCGACGCGCAACGTTCCACGGAACACCCACAGCCCGTCAGGAAGGAACGTGAGGGCGCGATGGACAACGACAAGCTGATGGAGTTCCTGGGTCGTTTCGTCGGCGACGTCGGAGCGACGATGGCGGCCGGAAACGTCGTCGTCGGCGAGCAGCTCGGGTTGTACCGGGCGTTGGCCGAGTCGGACAAGCCGCTCCAGCCGGCAGACGTCGCCGAGCGGACCGGCACCGATGCCCGCTATGTCGAGGAGTGGCTGCGTGGGCAGGCCGCCGGGGGGTATGTGGAGTACGACGCCGACGCGGGCGCGTACTCCATGACCGAGGAACAGGCGTTCGTCCTGACCGACCCCGACGGCGCGGTCTATGCGCCAGGTGCGTTCCAGCTCGCCCTCGGATCGCTACGCGCGCTGCCAAGGATCGTCGAAGCCTTCCGTTCCGGCGAGGGTGTCGGCTGGCACGAGCACGCCCAGGAGGTGTTCGTCGGGTGTGAACGCTTCTTCCGCCCGGGCTACATCGCGCATCTCGTGAGCGAGTGGCTCCCGGCACTCGACGGCGTCGAGGCGAAGCTGGCGGCCGGTGCGCGGGTGGCCGACGTGGGGTGCGGTCACGGCGCCTCGACCGTGTTGATGGCGGAGGCCTACCCTGCTTCGACATTCGTCGGCTCGGACTACCACGCCGGTTCGATCCGTTCGGCGAACTCCCGTGCGGCAGAGGCGGGCCTGTCCGAGCGGGCGAGTTTCACCGTCGGATCGGCGCAGGACTTCACCGGTGGTCCGTACGACCTGGTGACCACGTTCGACTGCCTGCACGACATGGGCGATCCGCTTGGTGCCGCGCGACACATCCGGGACTCGCTCGCCCCCGACGGTACGTGGATGGTCGTCGAGCCGTTCGCGGGGGACTCGGTCGCTGCGAACCTCAACCCGGTGGGGCGTGTCTACTACTCGTTCTCGACGTTCCTGTGTGTTCCGAACGCCCTGTCGCAGGACGGTGGCTACTCCCTCGGCGCGCAGGCCGGGGAGCCTCCGATCCGGCACCTGGTGACCGACGCGGGATTCACGAGGTTCCGCCGGGTCGCCGAAACGCCGTTCAACATCGTGTACGAAGTGCGCCCCTGACCCCACCGGTCGACGCTTACGGCGCAGGCGTACTCCCGCCGCTTCTGTTGCATGAGGGGCGCCTTGATCCAAGCGGCCGTAGGATCAGGGGACCCCTCATGCAGACGGCGAGCTCCCGACGAACACCCGCCGCCTAATGGGACTCGCGCGGGACCGCGTGCCCACGGGAGCCTTGCAGGAAGTCGAAGTCGACTCCCTCGTGGGCCTGAAGCACGTGCTGGGTGTAGAGCCAGGCGTACCCGCTCGTGTACTTCTGCTCGGGCGGGGTCCATTCCGCCCGGCGGCGTTCGAGTTCGGCGTCGGACACGTCGACGGTGAGGGTGCGGGCCGGCACGTCGAGCACGATCCGATCGCCCGTACGCACCAACGCCAACGGTCCGCCGACCGCCGCCTCGGGCGACACGTGCAACACCACCGTGCCGAATCCCGTCCCGCTCATCCGCCCGTCGCAGATCCGCACCATGTCGGTGACGCCGGCCTTCAGCAGCTTCGTCGGCAGCGGCACGTTGGAGACCTCCGGCATGCCCGGGTAGCCCTTGGGTCCGGAGTAACGGATCACCAACACGTCCGTCGCGTCGACGTCCATGTCCGGATCGTCGGACACGGCGTGGTAGTCCTCGGGTGAGTCGAAGACCAGCGCCCGCCCCTCGTGCTTGAGCAGCCCGGGCGACGCGGCCGACTGCTTGATGACGGCACCGTTCGGCGCGAGGTTGCCGCGCAACACCGCCGTGCCCGTGTTGGGCGGCTGGAACGGTTCGTCCAGCGCGTAGATCACGTCGCGGTTGTAGCACTCCGCGTCGGCGTTGTTCTCGGCGATGCCGCGTCCCGTCACCGTGATCTGGTCGTTCCGCAGCAGCCCACCGTCGGCGAGCTCGCGCAACACCACCGGCAGACCGCCGGCATAGCAGAAGTCCTCCATGAGGTACTTCCCGGACGGCATCAGGTTGACCAGCGTCGGCACCGGTCGCGCGAGGGTGTCGAAGTCGTCGAGGTCGAGTTGTACGCCGAGCCGGCCGGCCAACGCGAGCAGGTGCACGATCGCGTTGGTCGAGCCGCCGATGGCGGCATTGGCGCGGATCGCGTTCTCGAACGCCGGTCTGGTGAGGATCTGGCTCGGCCGCAGCTCTTCGTGCACCATCGCGACGATCCGTTGGCCGGCGCTCTGCGCGACTTCGTAACGGCGGGAGTCGACCGCCGGCCAGGTCGCCGAGCCCGGCAGCTGCATGCCCAGCGCCTCGGCGACACACGCCATCGTCGATGCCGTACCCATCGTCATGCAGTGGCCGTTGGACCGGGCCATGCATCCCTCGGCGAAGTAGCACTCCTCCTGGGTCATCTTGCCGGTCTTGAGGTCGGCCTCGAACTTCCACACATGCGTACCGGATCCGACGTCCTGGCCCTTGTACTTGCCGTTCAGCATCGGTCCGCCGGTCACCATGATGGCGGGGATGTCGACCGACGAAGCGGCCATCAGCAGGCCCGGAGTGGTCTTGTCACAACCGGAGAGGAGGACGACGCCGTCCATCGGGTTGGCCCGCATCAGCTCCTCCGCCTCCATGGCGAGGAGGTTGCGGTAGAACATCGCGGTCGGCCGCAGCATCGTCTCGCCGAGTGCCATCGCCGGGAACTCCAGCGGGAAGCCGCCGGCCTGCCAGACACCGCGCTTGACGGCTTCGGCGACACGGTGCAGGTGCGAGTTGCAGGGCGCGAGCTCTGACCAGGTGGTGGCGATCCCGATCACCGGCCGGCCGTCGAACACGTCGGGTCCGAAGCCCTGGTTGCGCATCCACGAACGGTGCGTCATACCGGAACGCCCGGTCGCGCCGAACCACGTCCGGCTCCGGAGGGGTGCCTTCTCCCCTGCGGCTCCCTGCGCTGACGCTCCCTGGCCTGGCGTCGACTGGCCTGGCGTCGACTGGCCTGGCGTCGACTGGGTGCGTGCTTCCTGGCCTGATGTCGGCTGCTCTGACATCGCCCGCTCCTTCGAGGCTCGGTCACCGCCAGGCGTGCAGTACGGAACACGCTGGCCTGCTGGGGCGTACTCAGCGGACAGCATAGACATCTGACGTATTCCGCCGGCCGGCCGTGGCATGGTTCGTGGACAGCCCGGCCAGCCGACACGGTGGCGATCATGCAGGACGAACTGGAACGATCGCCGCGACACGAGGGCCACTGGAAGGACGCAGGGACCACGCAGGACCACGCAGGGACCGCACCGGGACGACGACGCTGGTCAAGTAGCGCCCTCACGTTGCACAAGTCGGCGTCCGTGCTGGCTTTTCGTACTCGAGTGATCGCATACTGTGGCAAGGGTCGGGGCATAGCGCGCATTCGGACGACCTGATTCTGCGGGTCCGAGCGCGACGGGGAGGGCCGGAAGCGGTCAGGTTCATGACATCAAAAGGGGCGGAGTTGTGCGGACGGGGATGACGCTTCGAGTGGACCTTCGAGTGGACCCTCGCTTCGTCGGCTACATCCTCGCGCGCGGCCTCAGCTACGTGGGCGACAACGTCTGGCTCATCGCCGTCGGCTGGTCGGCCGCACAACTCGGCGATCCACGGTTGACCGGAATCGTCCTGGCCGCCACCGGCATTCCCCGTGCGGCGTTCATGCTCGTCGGCGGTGTGGTGGCGGACCTCCGTGGGCCACGACGGTTCATGTTGGCGGCTGACGTCCTGGCCGGTCTCACCGCTCTGATAGGCGCCGGTCTCACCGCCGGTGGCGAGCCTCCCACGGCGTGGCTCCTCATCGCTCTCGGACTGGCGTTCGGCACGATCGACGCGTTCTACCTGCCGGCCGCCAACAGCTATCTCGCAGCGCTCCTGCCCCACGCGGAACTTCCGCGGGGTGCGGCCGTTCGGCAGTTCACCCGGAGCATCTCCGAGGCGCTCGGACGAGGTGCCGGTGGCATCCTGGTCGCTCTCGGCGGATTCGCGCTGGCTGCGTTCGTCAACGGCGCGACTTTCCTGCTCTGCTTCGCGATTCTGATGTTCGTCCGTCCGCGGTTCACGATCGTACGACCGAAGCGGGACACCGGCGTCAGGCAGGCGCTGACCGACGGGCTGCGTTACGTCGTAGGGCATCCGCTGATCCGCGGGCTGGCCGTCATCACGCTGATCCTCAACATGGTGGCCATTCCGGTCGAGACGATCGGTGTCGTCCTCAAGGCACAGGACGCGGGCTGGGGCCCGTCCGGATACGGCCTGGTGGCGGGATTCCTTGCCGGTGGGCTGATCGTGGGTGGCCTGCTCGGCGCGGTCGCGCAGCCGCCGAAACGGGCCGGCTTCGCGTTGGGGCTATGGATCATCGCCGGACTCCCCGGCTTCGCCGGGCTGATCTTCGCCACCGACGTGTGGACGGTCTGCGCGGCCGCGGCATGGTGGTCGTTCTGCCTCGGACCCTGCAACGCGATTCTCAGTGGCCTGCTGCTGACCGAGACCAGGCCGGATGTTCTCGGCCGGGTCCAGAGCGTCGTGACGGTGGTGTCGAGTGCCATGACGCCGTTGGGGATCGCGGCGTTCGGTGCGTTCGTCGGCGTGGTCGGCCTCGGGCCCGTCGGGGTGGCCTGTTTCGGCTGTGTGGCCGCCACGACCGGATGGATGCTGCTGTCGCCGGCGATCAGTCGGGCGGAGGTCCATGACCACTCTGACGGCCCCGGTCACGCGCCTGCGGCGATGTCCTCATCGGACTGACCGGCCGACGCCGGCCGGGCTTCACGGCGATCCGGCGGGCAGTGAGGACGATTGCCTCGTACGCAGCGTGCTTGCATACTATGCGAGGTCGAATCGCTTCGACCTCTGGTCGGCAGCTTCGTCGGCACCATCCTTGTGGTGAGCAACAGCTTGTGGTGAGCAACAGCAGGGGTAGCCATGGTCGGGATCGTGGATGTCGCTCGGCACGCCAAGGTGTCGGCCAGCACGGTGTCCTACGTGCTCAGCGGCAAACGCCCGATCGCTCCGGAGACCCAACGCCGCGTCCACGCGAGCATCCGGGCGCTGGGTTACCACCCGCACGCGGGCGCACGGGCCCTTGCCAGCAAGCGCAGCAACGTCCTCGCCCTGGTGGTTCCGCTGCGTACCGGCGTGCATGTTCCGGTCCTCATGCAGTTCGTCACCGCCGTCGTCACCCGGGCCCGCGAGGTCGACCACGACGTTCTCCTCCTCACGCAGGACGAGGGTGAGCGCGGCCTGCGCCGCGTCGAGGCGAGTGCGCTCGCTGACGCGATCATCGTGATGGACGTCGAGCTGGACGACGTACGCGTGCCGCTGGTGCGGTCGCTGCGGACTCCCTGCGTACTCATCGGGTTCCCTGCCGACGCCGAAGGACTGACCTGCGTCGACCTCGACTCCGCCGCTGCCGGTCAGGCGTGCGTGGGTCACCTCGCCGACCTCGGGCATCGGCGGATAGGTCTCGTGGGAAGCCCGCCGGCGGTCTATGCGCGCGGGACCGGCTTCGCCACCCGGGTCGCCGACGGGGTGGCCGCGGCGGCAGGCGAGCGTGGCGTTCTCGTGGAGACGCGTGCCTGCGAACCGACCCGGGAGGCGGCGTTCGCGGCGATCGAGGAGTTGCTGCGGACGATGCCCAACTTGACGGGGCTGATCGTCCACAACGTGTCGGTGATCGAGTCGGTGCTGGCCGCCCTTCGCGAACGCGATCGGCGAGTGCCAGACGACATCTCGGTGGTCGCGATCTGTCCGGACGAGCTGGCCGCGCGCCTCGATCTGTCGTGTGTCGCCCTGCCCGCCGACGACGTGGGCCGCCGCGCGGTCGACCTGGCGATGGCCAAGCTGTCCCAGGGTGTGGTGCCGGCCGCCACGCAGCTCGCGCCGCGGCTGACTGCCCGCGCCACCACCGCTCTGGCGCCGAGGTGCGACAGCTCCGGTGATTGACCACGCTGAGCAGGGTTGTGGTCGGTGTAGCCCGTCGGCCGCTGCGGTGATTGACCACGCTGAGCAGGTTTGTTAGCGGTGTGGCCCCCTCGGCCGCTGCGGTGATTGACCACGCTGAGCAGGTTTTGTTAGCGGTGTGGCCCCTCGGCCCGGCATCGTGGTTGGACTGATCCGCCCATGGCGCTGTTTGGCAGGCTACTTGCCTGGTCGGGTCCGCAACTCGCCTGGTTGGCCGGGTGACTCGCCTGGTTGGCTGGGTCTATGGACCCTGGGCGAGGTGTTGACGCCGCTTTTGTGTCTCCATGCCTGGTTGACCAGGCCACGGTCGGGCGGCGCTGGTCAGTCGGGCGGGGCTGGTCAGTCGGGCGGCGTGGTCGGGCGGGCCCGCCTGGTTGACCAGGCCAAGTCGGGTGGCGCTGGTCAACCAGGGTCGGTCAGATCCCGGGTCGTCGGGCAGTGCCTGGTTGACCGGTCCGCGGGTCAGCCCTTGAGGCCGGTCCTGGCGATGCCCTCGACGATCCGGCGCTGGAACAGCAGGAACACCACCATGAGCGGCAGCGCACCCAGCACGGCCGACGCCATGATCTGCGCGTACTGGATTCCGTACGAACTGGAGACGGTGGCGAGGCCGACCGGCAGCGTCATCAGCGGGGTGCTGGTCAACACGAGCAGCGGCCACAGGAAGTTGTTCCATGACCAGACGAACGTGAAGATCGCGACCGCGGATATCGCCGGACGGGAGAGCGGGATGAAAAGCTGCGCGTAGATGCGAAGGCGGCTGGCACCGTCGACGAGCGCGGCCTCCTCCAACTCCCGCGGAACACCGTCGAAGAACTGCTTGAAGACGAACACCGCGATGGGTACCGGAATCTGCGGCAGGATGACGGCCCAGTACGTGTCGATCGCGCCGACCGCGGCGAACTCCCGGAACAACGGCACGATCAGGGCCTCGCCGGGGATCATGATGCCGGCCAGGATGAACCAGAACACCACGTTGCTGCCCCGGAAACGCACGCGGGACAGGGCGAAACCGGCCATGCTCCCGACGAGCACCGCCATCGTTGCCACGATGATCGAGATGATCGCGGAGTTGGCGTACCACTGCAGCAGGTTTCCGGCGCCGATGACCTTCGTGTACGCCTCGATGGTGGGGCTGTCGATCAGCCACGTGACGGGGACCTTCGTGGTTTCGCCCTCGGGCTTGAGGGAGGTGTCGACGGCCCAGAGCAGCGGCACCAACCACAGGAGGGCGAAGGCGATCAGCACCCCGATGCAGACGCCGTTGAAGACCCGCGCCCGGGTGATGCCTCGCTTCTCCGGCGGTGCGGTGACCCTGCCACCGGTCGGGGTTGCGACTGCCGTCATCGTCAGACCTCCCTTTCCTGGCGCCGCATGATCGTGAACCACACCAGCGACACGACGAGGATGAGGGCGAACAGCACCATGGACACCGCCGAGGCGTAGCCGACCCGGTAGTCGGTGAAGCCCACGTCGTAGATGTACTGGATCGCCGGACGGGTGCTGAAGTCCGGCCCGCCCGCGGTCATCAGATAGATCTGGTCGAAGATCTTCAACGACGCGATGATCTGCAGGACCGCGACCAGGGTGGTCGTACGCCCCAGCAGTGGGACCGTGATCCGCGTCATCTGCTGCCAGGCGCTGGCGCCGTCGATGCTCGCCGACTCGTAGAGCTCGCGGGGGATGTCCTGGAGCCCGGCCAGATAGAGCACGAAGTTGAACCCGATGGTCCACCAGACGGTCGCGGCCGCGACCGAGATCATTGCCCAGTTCGGGTCACCGAGCCAGATCGGCGGAGCGAACTCGACACCGAACCAGCCCGCCACCGTGGTGAGCCAGCCGCTCAACGAACCGATATCCGGGGTGTAGATCCAGCTCCAGATCAGGGCGATGACGGCAGAGGGCAGGACGTACGGTGCGAAGAACACCAGCCGGAAGAACCATCGCCCACGGACGACCCGGTCGGCGAGGAGAGCGAACGCCAGAGCCAGGATGACCAACGGCGGTGTGGTGAGGATGGTGAACCACACCGTGTGCCAGAGGGACTCCCAGAACTCGGGAGTCTGGAAAGCCTCGGCGTAGTTGGCGAATCCAGCGAAGCTGCTCAGGCCGCCCTTGACGAGACTGGTGTGGAAGAAGCTCATCACCAGGCCGTAGATACTCGGGCCGACCAGGAACAGCACATAGAGAAGCAGGAACGGCGCAAGGAACCCGAACCCCGCAAGTGCCGGTTTACGGCGCCCGCCGGACGCCGTGGTCCGTTCGTCCGCGGTCTGGGGAGCGATGGTCGCGGTGCCCACGAGACCTCCTGACCTGGTTGAGAGGCGATTCTTGACGGTGGCTCTACGACGCGAAATCCCGGGCCGCGGAGCTGACTGCAGAAGCGGGAACGACGATCAGAGCGGTGATGCGGTCCGTGCGAGCTTGCTGACCCCCCTCTTCATCTGCTCGACCGCCGCCTCTGGTGTGGTCCGCCCGACGAGAACACCGCCGAGCGCCGAGCCGGTGACCGCCTCGAAGTTCGAACCCGACCCGGAGAACCAGGCCGGTGGGTCGTAGACGGCGCTCTCGGCGACGTCGGCGTAGTTGGACTGCGGCTTGATCTCCTTGTACTCCGCACTTTCCTGGACGGGGAGCCAGGTGGGGATGTGGCCGCCCTCGCCCCAGGTGATGCCCTGGTCGAGCATGGAACGGATGAAGCCGAAGATGAGGTCGATCCGGTCGCGTTCGAGCGGGTTCTTGTTGGGCATGACGAACGTGTGCGAGTCGGCCTGTACGGCGTAGCTGTCACCCAACAGGTGGGGGAATCTCGCCATGCTGAACGGAATCTTGGCGTCGATGAAGGTCGAGACCTCCCACTCGCCCTGGAAGAAGAATCCGGAGCGCTGGTTGGCGAAGAGTGCGACGGCACCGCCGTAGTCGATGCTGGTCGGCATGAGCTCCTCCTCGACGGTGACCCGGCGCATCAGGCTCGCGGCCTGGATCGCCTTGTCGTCCTCGAGGATCTCGTCGGGTGCGCTGCCCATGAGCAGCTTGCCGCCGAGCTGGCCGTACAGGCTGAAGAAGAACCGCCACGGCGTGGAGGTGTCGGCGATGGTGGCGACCGCACCACCCCACGTCCCGCTCGCCTCTTTGGCCTTGGCGAGGGCCTCGATGAACGCGTCCTCGCCGTCGACCGAGGTGAGGTTGCCGTCGGTGTCGAGCAGACCCGCCTTCTCGCAGATGTCGGTGTTGTAGAACATCACGAACGGGTGGGTGTCGAGCGGGATGGCGTAGATCTGACCGTCGATGGTCGCGCCATTGATCGCGGCCTGGACGAACTTGTCGGGTTCCATCCCGTGGCGCGCGAGATCCTCGGGCGCGAAGGGCTGGAGCAATCCGGCACTGACGAGGGTCGGAACCCTTGTCAGGTGGGAGATCGCGACGTCCGGTGGCTGCGCGCCGAGGGTGGCGAGGGAGAGCTTGGTGTAGTACGGATTGCCCCACGTGAGGGTGACGGCTTCCAGGTCGACGTCCGGATTCGCCTTCTGGTAGACGCCCTCCATGTCCTTCATGCGTACGCCGTCGCCGCCGCCGAGAAGGTTCCAGTAGGTGAGGACGTTCGCACCCGGCGGGGCGCCGGTGAAGCCTGACCGCACGCTGCCGCAGCTGGTGAGGCCGCCGGCCATGGCACCAGCGGCGAGCACGCCCGCAGAACGCAGCAGCGCGCGCCGGCTGTGCTGGCGGCCCGAGGCTGGCTGCCCCGTAGACAGGGGATTGCGCGACGACAGGGTGTGCCCGGTAGAGCCGCCGGGCGGGCGACCAGCAGCCGAAGCTGACACCGACCCACCTCCATCCGATCGACCGACGTCTTGACGAAGCTGCGCCATCTGCCGCCGGTGGTCGACGAGCGGACGGTGCTCGATCCCCCGAGGTTTCTCGGCGCCCGATCCTAGGACGCCGGGCCAGCACACCGGAACCATCCTGAATGTCGAGAATGTTCGATATGCCGAACAATGTGCGTGATATCGACGCTCAGGCTACGATCGCGTGTCGTTGGCGTCAACGCAATCCCTCGGCCGAAACTCCCGGCCTGGAAGGAAGAACGTGAAGCAGGCCACCCTCTCCCTTGATCCGGCGTTCGCGATCGGTCCGATCGACCCGCGCGTGCGCGGCTCTTTCGTCGAGCACCTCGGCCGCTGCGTCTACGGCGGCATCTACGAGCCCGACCACCCGGACGCCGACCCGGACGGCTTTCGGACCGACGTCCTCGATCTCACCCGCGAGCTCGGTGTGACCACGGTCCGTTATCCGGGCGGCAACTTCGTGTCCGGCTATACCTGGGAGGACGCGATCGGGCCGAAGGACAAGCGTCGGCGCCGGCTCGACCTGGCGTGGAAGACGATCGAGACCAACGCGGTCGGCGTCGACGAGTTCGCGGCCTGGTGTCGCAAGGCCGGTGTCGAGCCGATGATGGCGGTCAACCTCGGCACGCGCGGCGTCGACGCGGCGACGGCACTGGTGGAGTACTGCAACCATCCGAGCGGGAGCTACTGGTCCGACCTGCGCGTGTCGCACGGGGCGAAGGACCCGCACAACATCAAGATCTGGTGCCTGGGCAACGAGATGGACGGCCCGTGGCAGATCGCACACAAGAACGCCCGCGACTACGGCATCCTCGCCCAGCAGACCGCGCACGCCATGCGACTCGTCGACCCCGACCTCGAGCTGGTCGCCTGCGGAAGCTCCAGCCGGCGGATGCCGACCTTCGGCTCGTGGGAGGCGGAGGTCCTGGAGCACACCTACTCTGTCGTCGACTACGTCTCGCTCCACTCGTACTACCGGCCGAAGGACGGCGACTTCGCGAGCTTCCTCGCCTCCGGTGTCGACATGGACGCGATGATCGAGTCGGTGATCGCCACCTGCGACTACGTCAAGGCCAAGGTGCGGAGCAACAAGACCATCAACCTGTCGTACGACGAGTGGAACGTGTGGTACCACGAGCGAGGTGACGAACGGGAGTGGGTGGAGGCGCCCGCGCTCTACCAGGACGAGTACTCCCTCGCCGATGCGGTCGTCGTCGGATCACTGCTCAACAGCCTGTTGCGCCGCGCCGACCGGGTGTCGATGGCGTGTTTCGCCCAGCTGGTCAACGTGATCGCCCCGATCACGACCGAGAACGGCGGGCCGGCATGGCGCCAGTCGACGTTCTATCCGATGAAGTACGCCTTCTCCTACGGCGTCGGGCACACGCTTCGGGTGGAGCCCTCGGGGCCGGTGGTGGAGACGGCGGAGTACGGCGCCGTGCCCCAGCTCGACTGCACGGCCACCCTCGACGGCGAGACCGGCGACGTGGCGATCTTCGCTGTCAACCGTTCTTTGACAGAGCCGCTCGGTGTGGTGGCCGACGTGCGGGCGCTGGGGAGCGGTTCTGCGGATCCCGGCGTACGCCCGGTCGCGCACGTGGCGCTGCACGGACCTGACCGGGACGCGACCAACACCCGTGACAACGCACGGGTCGTCCCACAGGAACTGCCGGTGCCGGTCGTCGACAACGGCGAGCTGCGGGTCGAGCTGCCGCCGATGTCGTGGAACATGATCCGGCTGTCGACGCCCGCGGCGTGAACGAGACGGGAGGCGGCCGAGATGGGCACGATTCCAGAGCACAGTTCGTCGGTGATCGTCCGTGGCGCCGACGACTTCGCGATCGTCGACCTGCCGGTGGTGCGGCCCGGGCCGGGTGAGGTCCTGGTCCAGGTCGGCGCGGCGGGGATCTGCGGCAGTGACGTGGAGCTGTTCGAAGGCACCCGGCCGGCGGCGTACGTGCGGTATCCCGTCGTACCCGGCCACGAATGGGCGGGCACGGTGGCCGCGCTCGGCGACGACGCCGCGAGCGGCGGGACGGCCACTGGCGGCGCCGGCCTTGCGGTCGGAGACCGCGTGGTTGCGCAGGGTTTCCGCAACTGCGGCCGTTGTCCTCGCTGCCGGGAGGGTGCGACGAACCTGTGCGAGGCGGGGTACGCGGAAACGGGGTTCACCCACCCTGGAGCGTTCGGTGGCTACGTGACCGTGCCGGCGCGACTCGTGCACCGGCTGCGTGCCGACGCCGACCTCGAGGCGGCCGCACTGTTGGAGCCGTCGGCGTGTGTCGTGGAAGGGATCCGGGCCGCCGCCCCGGCGGTGGGCGCGCGGGTCGTCGTGGTGGGCACTGGAACGCTCAGTCTGGTGGCGTGCCAGATTCTCTCCGCCTACAGCCCGGCCGAACTGGTTCTCATCGGCGACAGCCCGGGCGGGCGCGAGCTCGGGACGCGGTGGGGAGCGACGCGGTGCGTGAGCGGCACCGAGGCGGCTGCGCCGGGGTGGTCATGTGAGGCCGACGTGGTCTTCGAGGCCGGTACGCGGACGACCTCGGCGCGGGTCGCGCTGGCCGCAGCACGTCGTGGCGGAACCGTCGTCCTGGAAGGGATTCCGGCCGGTCCGGCCGAGGGCGACCTGGCGGAGATCGCGCTCAAGCACCTCACTGTCCAGGGAGTCTTCGGTGCGTCGGCGGCGGCGTGGGAACACGTCGTCACGATGTTCAACGCGGGACTGCTGGACCTCGCTCCACTGATCAGTCATCGTTACGCCGTGACGGACGTGGGGTCGGCGATCGCGACCCTGCGGGACCGTCCGGCCGATCTTCGCAAGGTGTTACTGGTGCCCTGACAGTTGTTCTGGCTTGCATCCTCGCTGTTGCGCGACAGGAGAGGCGCATGACACGAATCATGGCGGTTGTCATCACGGCGATGCTCGTCGCAGTCATTCCACAGGCCTCGACATCGGCCCAGCCAGGGGAGTCCGGGGACCGGCCCGGGCCAGAAGGTGACCCGGAAACCGTGAGCGGAGCCGGTACCGTCGTGCCACCTGACGAGTTGACCGGTGACCTGCGTACGCACGATCCCGCGTTGGTACGGGAGTCCGAGGGGAAGTCCGGCACCTCGACCGCCCGTGACGGGGACTGGTACGTCTTCTCCACCGGCGATCCGCAGGTGTCCTCGGGCACCGTCCAGATCCGTCGGTCCAGCGATCTCGCGTCGTGGGAGTTCGTCGGAACGGTGTTCGACGACATTCCCGCGTGGGTGCGCGAGGAGGTGCCGGGTGTCTCGAACATCTGGGCGCCCGACGTCTATCGCCACGACGGGGTCTACTACCTCTACTACTCGGGTTCGACGTTCGGCTCGAACCGCTCGGTGATCGGGCTCGCCACCAACACCACGCTCGACCCTCGCGATCCTGACTACGAATGGGTCGACCAGGGACTGGTGACGCGGTCGGTCCCCGACGACGACTACAACGCCATCGATCCCGGCATCGTGGAGGACGACGACGGCACGCCGTGGTTGGCGTTCGGGTCGTTCTGGAGCGGGATCCGGATGGTGCGGCTCTCGTGGCCGGACGGCAAACCCGTTGCTGGACAGGGCGAACCGCTGCGGCTCGCGGACCGGCACGTGCCGCCGAACGCGATCGAGGCGCCGTACATCGTGAAGCGCGATGGGTGGTACTACCTCTTCGTGTCGATCGACTTCTGTTGTCGTGGTGTGGAGAGTACGTACAAGATCGCGGTCGGCCGGTCGCGCGAGGTCACCGGGCCCTATCACGACAAGCTCGGGACGCCGCTCGCCCACGGTGGCGGCACGGTGCTGCTCTCGGAGCAGGGCACGATGTTCGGGCCCGGTGGCCAGTCGGTGTTCGACGGGATCCTGGCGCACCACTACTACGACGGGACCGCCGACGGCGACTTCCGTCTCGGGCTCCGCCGGATCGTATGGGGCGCGGACGGCTGGCCGCGTCTCCACGGGCCGGGCACGACCCGGTAGACGCGCAGGTACACCTGTGGTCACGTCGGTGGCACACCGCGCCCGCCCAGCTGGTGAGCTGTCCAGGGTCCGCGTTCCACCTGAGCTAGGACGGAACTAGGAGGGAAAGAGCCTCCAGTGCCCCTCGGAGATGACCTCGACGGTCCCGTCGGTCACCTTGATGGCGGTGTCGTCGTCGATCGCGTACGCCGGCCCTGGGATACCGGCAGCCCATCGCTCCGCGTCGGCCATGGTGTTCTCCGGCATGTCCTGGCCGTCGAGGTGCGGGAAGATCGAGAAGTCGACGACCCCCAGGGCGCTGTCCTCCCCACCGGCGGGCGGCTTCCACCCGACGAAGCGATGCCCGATGCGGGGGGTCATCACCATGCTCCCGGCGCTCAGCCCTACCCAAACCGTCTCGCGCAGCGACGGCAGGAGATCCGCCAACCCGGACTCCCGCATCCAGTGGCACAGGTACAGGGCATCGCCGCCTCCCACCAGCAGGACGTCTGTCTCCCGGACCAGCGGGACCCAGCGTTCCTCATCGATGCTGGGCAGCGCGGTGAGCTCCAGCACTCCCACGGACTTCCAACCCAACTCGCACATGGGCGTGAGGGGTTGTCGTCCGCTGATGAAACGCCATGCCTCCGCTCCTGGACCGACGTGGGGATGCCCGTACATCGCGGTTGGGATGCACAGGGCGCTGGAGTTGGCGATGGGTTTGCCCAGCAGGTCGACCAGCGCGTCGTGGACGCTCGCGTTCTTGATGCCCGCGGACGTGAGAAGAAGCCGCAAGATGCCTCCCGATTCGAGTGCGATGGAGCAGTCGGACGTATAGACCTGGGACCGCCGCGAAACTTATCGCTTCCGAACGCGCCGAAACTGCCAACTGCGTGGCGGTGCGGCTTCATCCAGCGAGGTATGCGTGGCGCGGAGTGCGGTCGCCGAGCGCCTGGTGCGGCCGGATCGTGTTGTAGGTCTGGCGGAACAGGTTCGTCTCCACCGCCAGCGCGTCACCGTCGGGGATCTCGCGGCGGAACTTCCTTGCCGAGCCGTCGGGCCGGCGGCGTCGGTGTTGTCCGGTCAGATGATCGTGGCGATGCGGGCCTTCACCTCGGGCGTGGCGAACGCGGCGTCGAGCGCGTTGCGGTTGACCTGTGCGAAATCGCCCGACGTCCAGCCGAACGTCGCCGCCAACCGTTCGTACTCCTGCCTCAGCCGGACGTCGGTGACGGCGCGGGTGTCGGTGCTGATGCCCACCCGCACGCCCGCCCGACGCAGGCGATCCACCGGATGGCTTTCGTACGACTCCACCGCACTCGTCTGCACGTTGCAGGTCGGGCACATCTCGAGGTGGACGCCCGACTCAGCCAGCCGCGCGACCAGCTCAGGATCCTCGACGCTGCGTACGCCATGACCGATCCGCGTCGTCCCCGTCACGTCCAGCGCCTCGTGCACACTCTCAGGTCCACCGGCCTCGCCCGCATGGACCGTGATGCCGAGCCCAGCCTCGCGGACGAAGTCGAACGCCGGCGCGTGGACCTTGAGTGGGTACGCAATCTCGTCGCCGGCGATGTCCATCCCGGCCACCGGCCCTGACTTCGCGTGCCGCTCGACCAGCCGCGCCGTTTCGATGCTCTGCTCGGCGCTGTAGTCGCGCAGCGTGCAGAGGATCAAGGTCGCCTCGACGCCTGTCGCCGCGATCTGGCGTACGGTCTCTTCGCTCACGCAGGCCACCACCTCGTCGGCCGACATGGCACCGCTTTCGGTGTGGATCAGCGGCGCGAACCGCAACTCCGCGTAGACGATCCCGTCCGCGGCCATCTGCGCGAACACGTCCGCGACCGCGATCCGCAACGCGCGTTCGGACTGCAGGAGCCTCCGGTAGTTCATCGTGTACGCCAGATAGTCCGCCAGCGACGGGCACCTGGGCGGAGCGACGAAGTTCCGGTCGTAGTGCTCCCGCGTGATCGAGGGCTCGATCCGGTGCGCCGCCTCGAAGCTCAGGCAGCAGTCGAGGTGGCTGTGCAGCTCGATCTTGGGTGCCGCGGCCAGATCCATCGCGTTGGTCGTCCCTTCGATTCCTGGGCCGGCGGCCCGTCGGCTCGGCGGTGTGTCGGCTGCGGGCACTGCCCTGCTATTTCATCAAGCCGGCCGGGTGCTGTGCACGAGGTTATTCGCGCGACTCGCGCGAGTGCGGGACCTCTCAACCCGACCTGGCGTGCGCCCCTGGGGTCGACCTGCGCCATGCTGGGTTCATGACCCTCCGCGAGCTCGCGCGCGACGTCGAAGCGCGCTGTCGGCTGACCGGGAGCTTCGTCCTGCGTTCGGGGAGGGTCTCGGACGTGTACTTCGACAAGTACCAGTTCGAGGCCGACCCACGGTTGCTGGACCGACTCGCCGAGCATCTGGTCGCGCTGGTGCCGCCCGATACGCAGGTCCTCGCCGGGCTGGAGATGGGCGGGATCGCCGTGGTCACTGCGCTGGGCCGCCACACCGGTCTGCCGTGTGCGTTCGTACGGAAAGAACCGAAGACGTACGGCACCCGCCGGCTCGCGGAAGGTGCCGACCCGGCTGGCCGGCGCGTCCTGGTCGTCGAGGACGTCGTCACGTCAGGCGGTCAGGTAGCGATCTCCACCCGGCAGCTCCGCGAACTCGGCGCCCACATCGCGCACGCGCTCTGCGTGATCGACCGCCAGGAGGGCGGGACCGAGGCATTGGCCGCCGAGGGGATCCGGTTGCACGCCCTGCTGCGCATGTGATCGCCCTGAGCGGGCGCGAGAACACTGTGGCATGAGAGGCTCGGCAGCACTGGCCGCACGGGGGTACGAACCGGATCCGGAGTTCCCATGCAGGCTCGACGCAGCGCGGCCCTGCCCCGTCCGTGGTGGATCGCCGCCGGGCTGCTGCTCGTGACCTGCGCATGTGGAGTGACGTCCGGGGACCGACCGAGCGTGTCGTCGGAGTCCGCACGGCCCGCGACCTCGACCACGCCGCCCGCCGAGTACGCGACCAAACCGGCTGGTGCTGGTGGGAAGCAGCGACGGCCCGGCGAGAGGGTCCTCGCGACTGCCTACGTGACGGGCTACTCCGTCCACGACAACTCCCCGCCCGGTTCGGCCCGGATCGCCTATCCGAACGAACGTCACGAGGTCGCGGCGGGGGTCGGCAGCTACGACGACCCGATCACCGTCGCCGTCGGCTGGCACCGGAAGGAGGGGACGCAGTGGCCGGTGCGCAGCCGGTTCTATCTTCCGTACCTCCGTAAGTACGCCGTCGTCGAGGACCAGTGCGGCGACCGGGCACAGGACGGGCCGTGTTACCAGCTGGACGAGGCTCCCGACGGTGCGACCACCTGGATCGACGTCTGGGCGGGTGGCGAGGGTCGGGCTCGTGCCGCGACGGAGCGGTGCCTCACCCGGATCACCGGAATCCACCTGGTGATCCATCGGCCGGCGAAGGGCTATCCGGTCAACCGGGGCGAGGTCGCGGCAGCGTGCGACCGCGACGAGTTCTGGCCTGACCGAAGGCCCGCGGTGCCCGGCGGATGATGAGCGGAGGAGGCGAGCGGCGGCGCTGAACCTGCACCGGCCGCGCAACCTCAAGGTGTGGCCGCGCGCAACCTCGAGGTGTGGCCGCCGCTGCTTACGCCTGTCGCGCGGCGTGGGGCGGAGCTCGGGCCGGGCTCAGGTGCGTACGGGCCCGGTCGACTCGCGGGGGACGAGCTGGCAGGGGATCGACTCGACTCCCCCGCTCGGTGCCGCACCGCCGATTGCCGCGAGAAGGTGCTCCGCCGCGACCCGGCCGACTTCCCCGAGGCTCATGTCGATGGACGTGAGCGGCGGCCGGCAGGCCTTCGCCATCGCCTCCCAGTTGTCGAAACCGATGAGGGCGACGTCGTCGGGGATCCGTCGCCCCCGCTCGCGCAGCGTCTCCGCCGCCCCGCGGGCGATCTGGTCGCTCCCGCAGAAGATCGCGTCGACCTCGGGGTCGCTGCGCAGCAGGATGTCGGCACCTTGCCGCCCCCACTCCTCGCTCCACTCGCCGTAGAGCGCCTCGCCACCGGCGAGCTTCAGCCCGGCGTCGTCGAGGACCTTCGTCATCCCAGCCACCCGTTGCCGCGCGGCGAGGAAGCGCTGTGGTCCGGCGACGTGGCCGATGCGGGTACGACCGAGGGCGAGCAGGTGCCGGGTCGCGGTCTGGCCGCCGCCGAAGTCGTCCGGGATCACCGAGAAGTCGGCCGGGTCGGTCGACTGGGTCATCGCGTAGACGACCGGCACGGGCAGGTCCGTCCCCACGCTCGGGCGCGGCTCGACCCGGCGGCCGGTGACGAGGATGCCGTCCACCCGGCGAGCGAGAAGCATCTGGATGTGGTGCCGTTCCCGGATCGGGTCGTCGCGGGTGTCGCACATGAAGACCGAGATCTGGCCGGCGCCGAGCGCGTCCTCGGTGCCGAGCATCACCGGGATGCAGAACCGTCCGAAACTGTCGGAGGTGACCAGGCCCACCGTGAAGGTACGCCCACTGAGCAGGCCGCGGGCGAGCGCGTTGGGCCGGAACCCCAGCTGGCGCGCCGCCGCGGCGACGCGCTCGCGGGTCTCGGGGCGCAGGGTGCCGCGTCCGTTGAGCGCCTTGGACGCCGTGCCGATGGAGACGCCGGCCGCCGCCGCGACGTCACGGATGGTCGCGACACGCCCCGGCTGAGACGCTTCCGACAATCCTTTTCCTTCCTCTGCCGTACGAACACCGCTCCCAGCATAGACGCTGTTTCAGCACCCTCAGCAGGGACTACCGACGCGTGAACTGACCTAAAGCTGACGCCGGCCTTGACGCTGCCGATGCCGGATCCCAAACTTTCGGAAATCCTATTCCTTCCGTTTGCCGTACGAAGGAGTCCGATGGGCAACGCACGTCCGACCCCGTCCGAACAAGCGTGTGGGCCCGCCGTGCCCACGCCGAGCGGGCGGGCGGTCCATCGGCCGCTCGGCATCCGCGACGTCGCCCTCACCGGTGGACCGCTGGGCCGGTGGCAGCAGGTCAACCGCGACGCCAGCATCCCGCTCGGCATCAAGCAGCTGGGCGAAGCCGGAAACCTCGACAACCTCCGCCTCGCCGCTCAGTCGGTGGCCGGCGAACTGGGCGAGGACGCGGCTGCCGCCTTCCGGGGTCCCCGGTTCTCCGACTCCGACGTCTACAAACAGCTCGAGGCGGTGGCGTGGGAGGCCGGGCGGGCGCCTGACGACGACCTGATGGACTTCGTACGCCAAGCAGGCGAACTGCTCCTTGCCGCCCAGCGCGCCGACGGTTATCTCAACTCCTACTACCAGGTCGTCGCGCCGGAGAAGGAGTACGCAGAACTCGCGCACAGCCACGAGATGTACTGCGCCGGCCATCTCATCCAGGCCGCGGTCGCGATCGCCCGCGTCGGTGGCGGCGAACAGGTGCGCACGGTGGCAACCCGGTTCGCCGACCATCTCGTCAAGGTCTTCCTGCACGACGGAAATCCCGGCATCGACGGGCATCCGGAGATCGAGACGGCTCTGGTCGAGCTCCACCGCGTCACCGGCGAGCGCAGCTATCTCACGCTCGCGGAGAAGCTTGTCAACGAACGCGGCAAGGGCCTGATCTCCGGCCGGGGGAGGCGCTATCTCCAGGACCACCTGCCCGTGCGGGAGGCCGACACGCACGTGGGCCACGCCGTCCGCGCGTTGTACCTCGAGGCCGGCATCGTCGATGTCTACCTCGAGACCGGTGACGAGTCGCTGCTCGAATGTTCCGTACGCCGGTGGAATGACATGGTGGCGGCGAAGACGTACCTCACCGGTGGCGTCGGCTCTCGGCACGCGCAGGAGGCGTTCGGTGACAGGTACGAGTTGCCGCCGGACCGTGCGTACACCGAGACGTGTGCGGCGATCGCGAGCATCCACTGGAGCTGGCGGCTGCTGCTCGCCACCGGTGAGGGCAGGTACGCCGACCTGATCGAACGCACGCTCTACAACGGTTTCGCGGCGTCGACGTCGACCGACGGCACGCGGTTCTTCTACGTCAATCCGTTGCAGCGTCGCCACGACCACTTCGAGGGTGACGATCCCGGCCGCCGGAACGAATGGTTCTCGTGCGCCTGTTGCCCGCCCAACATCATGCGCCTGGTCGCGACGCTCGGCCACTATGTCGCGAGTGTCAGCGAGCCCGCGGACGCGTTGTTCGTCCACCAGTTCGTTCCCGGTACGATCCGCGCCGAGCTTCCGTCCGGCGCGGCCGGTGTGTCCGTCGCCACCGACTTCCCGTGGGCGGGCACGGTGTCGTTCACCATCGACCAGGCACCGGGATCGGAATGGACGCTGGCCGTTCGTGCGCCCGTGTGGAGCACGGCCGTCAGCATCGCGGTCGACGGCCAGCCGACGGACGTCGCCCCGGACGAGAGCGGATACCTACGCCTGCGCCGTGCCTGGAAGCCAGGCGAGCAGGTGACGCTCGAGCTGGACATGACGCCCCGGATCGTCTACCCGCACCATCGGATGGACGCGGTCCGCGGTACGGCGGCAGTCGAACGCGGCCCGCTCGTCTACTGCGTCGAGCAGGCCGACCAGCCGGCAGGGGTCGACGTGGACGACCTCGCCCTGGTGCCAGGTACGGAACCTCAAGTGGTCGACGTCGACGATCTCGCCGGCGTCGGACGTACGGTCACGCTGCACCTGAATGCCGTCGTCGTCGCCCCACCCGGCAACGGTTCTCCGGACTCCGCCACACCGCCCTACTCCACCACACCACCGGAGGAGCAGGTCACCACGACCCCCACCACCGCGGTCGCCATCCCGTACTTCCAGTGGGACAACCGGGACGGCGCCGCGATGCGCGTCTGGTTGCCCGTCGCACATCGGAGCGCACCATGACAGCTGGACGGTTGCGTACGTCGAACATGAGCCGGCGGGACATGCTCAGGCTGAGCGGCCTGGGGGCCCTTGGCGCCGCGGCGCCCGCCGCCCTCGCATCGTGTGATGGTGGTGGCTCGGGAGGCGATGGTGCCGAGCTGCAGTTCATGTACTGGGGATCGACCTTCGAACAGAAGGCCATGAACGCCATGCTGGCGGAGTACAAGGAGCACTCCAACGGCGGCGAGGTCCAGCCGCTCTACACACCCGGCACCGATTACACCACCAAGCTCAACACCCTGGTCGCCAGCAAGAGAGCACCCGACCTCGCCTATCTCGGCGGAGGCGTGCTCTATCGCCTGGCTGAGCAGGGCAAACTCATCAACCTCTACCCCTATCTCAAGAAGTACCCCGAGCTGGGAGAGCGTCTTCCCTACACCTATTACTGGTACGGCAAGAACAAGCTTGCAGCCACCCAAACCGCCAACGAAGTCATGCTGTTGTGGTACAACAAGCAGGCGTTCGACGATGCTGGCATCGACTATCCGCCAGCCGAGGCGGACAAGGCGTGGACTTGGGACCAGCTGGTCGAGGCTGCCACCAAACTCACCATGGACCAGGACGGCAGGCATCCCGACGAGCCTGGCTTCGACTCCAAGGCCATTCGCCAGTTCGGCATCGCCTCCAACTGGAACAACTTCGGCTGGTATCCGCTCGTACGCAGCAACGGCGGCGAAGCGGTCGACGACAGCGGCACGGACTTCGTGCTCAACGGAGCCGAAGGAGTTCAGGTCTTCCAGGACCTCCAGGACCTGACGTTCAAGCACAGAGTCGCACCGACGCCGGCGCAGCTGGCCACCGGTGGTGCGGGCGTACCGACGACACCACGCCTGCTGCAGACCCGACGGGTGGCCATGGCCATGGATGGCCAGTGGCTGCTGCTGGACATGGCGCAGAGCAACCTCGACTACGGCATCGGGGTCCTGCCGAAATATCAAGAGGCACTCACCGTTGGATTCGCGGCCGGGACGGTTGCCTTCACTGGTAAGGGTCACGATGACGAGACCGTCGAGCTCTACATGTTCCACAACGACCCGCGCTATGTGGACCTCTACAAGGACGGCTTGTGGATGCCGCTCGAGGAGAAGTTCTACTCCGACCAGGCCGCGATCGATTCCTGGACGAAGAACGACGCGCACCCTCCGGAGTTTCGTACCGCCGTCGTCGACTACACCCTGAACAACTCCGTCCGGCAGTACGACCAGAGCCTGAAGAACACCGACAACATCGCCGAGGTCATGACGCCCGCTCTCCAGCAGATCCAGAACGGCAAGCGTCCGGCCAAGGAGGTGCTCGATGAGCTCAAACCAAAGGTCGACAAGCTTCTCCAAGGCTATTACCCCACTCAGGAGCTGTAGGTCATGACGACATGGAGCCGACGAGACGTCCTGCGGCTCGGTAGTGCCGCCGCGGGCGTCGCGGCATCGGGCGCGGCGGCCTCAGTGCTCGCCGGCTGCAACTCTGGTGGCGGTGCCGGCGGCGATGCCGAGCTGCAGTTCATGTACTGGGGTTCGTCGTACGAACAGAAGGCCATCAACGCGATGCTCGGGCAGTTCGAAGCCGAGCACGAGGGAGTGTCGGCGAAACCGCTCTACACACCTCAGGAGTACGACACCAAGGTCAACACGTTGGTCGCGAGCAACCGCGCGCCCGACGTGGCGTACATGGGCGGGGCGATCGGCTATCGCCTTGCCGAGCAGGGCAAACTGGTCAACCTCTACACCTACTTCGACAAGTATCCCGCTCTCGCCGACCGGTTGCCCGGCACCTACTTCTGGTATGGCAGAGACAAGACGTTCGGTACGCAGACCGCCAACGAGGTCATGCTGTTGTGGTACAACAAGGACGTGCTGGCCGACGCCGGCGTGGACACGCCACCGGCCGACGCGGCGGACGCCTGGTCCTGGGACACCTTCGTCGAGACGGCGACCCGGCTGACCCTGGACCAGGACGGCAGGCGTCCCGACCAGTCCGGCTTCGACCCGAAGCGGATCCGCCAGTTCGGGGTCTCGACCAGCATCCAGTACCCGCCGGCGTGGGAGGGTTTCCTGCGCAGCAACGGCACCGGCTTCGTCGACGAGGCTGGCCGGAAGTGCCTGCTGGACACGCCGCCGGCGATCGAGGTCTTCCAGAACCTGCAGGATCTGATGTACGAGCATCGCGTCGCTCCGACGCCGGTGCAACTGGGCAACAACGCACCGGCGACCAACGTGCAGCTCCAGACGAAGCGGATCGCGATGGCGATCGACGGCCAGTGGATTCTGCTCGACATGGCGCAGAGCAAGCTCGACTTCGGCATCGGCGTTCTGCCGAGTTACCAGGAGCCCACGACGATCCAGCTCGGCGGCGCCTCGGTGGTCTTCACCGGCAGCAAGCATCCAGAAGAGGCGATCGAGCTTTACCTGTTCCACAATGACCCGCAGTACGTCGACCTGTTCACCGACGGGTTGTGGATGCCACTGGAGAAGAAGTACTACACCGAGCCCGAGGCGATCGACTCGTGGATCGACAACGACGTCCACCCGCCGGAGTACAAGTCCGCCGTTGTCGACTACACCCTCAACCACGCGAGCACGGTCTTCACGCAGCGGTTGAAGAACATGGACAACATCTCCGAGGTACTCACACCGGCCCTGCAACAGATCGAGGGTGGAAAGCAGTCCGCCAAGGAGGTCCTGACAGCGGTCACGCCGAAGATCGACGGGCTTCTCCAGGGCTGGTATCCCACGCAGGAGGTCTAGGACGTGCCAAGGCAGCGCTCGTCGGGACGGCGTTTGTCGGGACAGGGGCGGCTGGAACGCCGTTGGGGGATCGTCCTGGCGATGCCGGCGGTTCTCGGGTTCGTCATCTTCACGATCGGGCCGATGGTCGCGTCGTTCTTCTTCAGTCTCACCGACTGGACGATCGGCGGGAGTCCGTCGTTCATCGGGGTCGACAACTACCAGACGCTTGCGGGTGATGAGTTGTTCTGGAAGTCGTTGAGCGTGACGACCTATTACACGTTGGGCACGGTGCCGCTGATCCTGGTCCTCGGCTTCATCCTCGCGCTGTTACTCAACCAGCAGGTACGCGGGCTGAGCGTCTGGCGGACGATCTACTACCTTCCGACGTTGGTGCCGGCGGTGGCGAGTGCGGTGTTGTGGATCTGGATCTTCAACCCTGATTTCGGTCTGCTCAACTCGTTGCTGCGCCAGGCGGGACTGCCGACGTCGCAGTGGATCTACAGCGAGACCGCGGTCGTACCGTCGATGGTGATCATGAGCAGTTGGGGTTTCGGCAATGCCATGGTGATCTTCCTGGCGGGTCTGCAGGGAGTGCCACGCCACTTGTACGAGGCGGTCTCGATCGATGGCGGTGGGGTGTGGCAGCGGTTCCGGCACGTGACGCTGCCGATGATGACGCCGACGATCTTCTACAACCTGGTCACCGGTGTGATCGGGACGTTCCAGGTCTTCAACCAGGCGTACGTGATGACCCAGGGCGGGCCGAACAACGCCTCGCTCTTCTACATCTACTACCTCTACCGCACGGCCTTCACCGAAAGCGCGATGGGTTATGCGAGTGCGCTGGCGTGGGTGCTCTTCATGATCATCATGGTGATCACGTTCCTGCTCTTCCAGAACGCCCGGCGCTGGGTCTACTACGAGATGGCAGGTGCCCGATGAGCACGGCTGGGGTCGCCGCATGAGCACGGCTGGGGTTGCGCAGGAGGCGTCGAGGGGTCGGGTCGCGCCGAGTGGTGGGCTCGCTCCGCGCAGGGGGGCGCGTCCGGGTCGTCGTGGTGTCGGGCGGACCGTGCTCTACGTGGTGCTCGTCC